>JBKJMF010000499.1:0-13565 GCA_046596525.1 Devosia sp.
AGATCTCGTCGTGCTTTTGTTTGTAGGTCGCCTCGTTGCCGGGCTTCAGCTTCATCATCCAGGCAATGCGGACCACAGTCTTCTCCTCAACCGGCGAGGCGTGTGGCGGCAGCAGCCAAGGCGGCGGCTGCCGCAGCCGGCGGCCACTCGCCGGCATAGCCAAGCCGGCGGCTCACGTGCTCGCAGGCATTCCAGAGCTGCGCGACGATCGGCATGACGTTGTCGCCACCGGGCTTCTTCACCGACGGTCCGGTGACGCTCAGCGCGCCGACCGAGTGGCCGGAGCGATCGAGCAGCGGCACGGCGACGCAATAGACGCCCATCACCACTTCCTGGTCGTCGATCGAGTAGAAGCGGTCGCGGATGCGCCCGATCTCGTCGCGTAACTGCTTGGCGTCGACGATGGTGTGGCTGGTGAGCGCCGGCAGCGGGTGGGTGTAGACTTCCTCCTGCCGCGCCTCCGGCATGTAAGACAGCATCGCCTTGCCGGCGCCGCCGCAATTCAGCGGGCCGCGCGAACCGATGCGCATGTCGAGCTGCATGCCCTCGTTGCCGCGCACCTTGTCGATGCACACCCCGTACATGCCGCTCAACGCGTTGACGTTCACCGTCTCCCTGGTGGCCTCGGCGATCTGCTCGGCAAACGGCCGGCAGAGTCGGGGCAAGTCGATGCGTTCGAGCTGCAGCCCGGTGATTTCGAGCAGCCGGAACGACAGCTCCCACTCGCCGGAAGGGGTGCGGTCGACCACCCCCTCCTCGGCGAGGTCGAGCAGCATCCGGTGCACCGAGCCGAGCGGCAGCTGCAGCTGCTGCGCGACGGCGCGGACTCCCAGCGGACCCTTTCGTGCAAGAAGATCCATGGCCTGGACTGACCGGGTGATGCTCGACATGGGCCCTCGTGCTGCCTGTTTTACCAGTGGGTCTTCTTGGTCGTGGCGTTGGGTTCGATGAGATTGTCGTCGATGTAGTCCCACTCGATCTCGTAGCCCATGCCGGGGCCCTTCGGCAGGTGCACGTAGCCCTCGGAATCGATCTTATCGACAGTGTTCTTCAGGTACGGGTGCGGCGCGTCGTAGTCGACGCCCGGCGCCAGGAGGCCCTTCTCGTAATATTCGGAGGTGTCCTCCGAGGTCGCGCCGATCACCTGCAGGTTGCCCCAGCCGGCCATGTGCATCTCGCAGCGCAGGCCATAGGCCTCGGCGACGATAGCGGTCTTCCGCGCCCCGGTGATGCCGCCGCGGACCACGTCGATACGGCTCATGTCGCCGGCGCCACGGAGGATCCATTCTGCACGGGAGAACACGCCACCGGCGATGATCTCGGGCGACAGGATCGGGATGGTCAGTTCGCGCGACAGCCGCACATAGCTCTCGGTGCGGTATTCCGGCATCGGGTGCTCGTACCAGTAGAAGTTGAGCTTCTCGAGTTCGCGGCCAACCTGGATCGCCTCTTCCATGGTCATGTAGGTGCCCCACGGATCGAACATCAGCACATAGTCCGGCCCCACCGCCTCGCGCACCAGGTGGCAGGTTTCGATGTCGGCCTTGATGTTGGAAGGGCGGCCCGGGGTCGGGGTGCCGGTCTCGGGGTTCCAGAAATAGTGCGGATGGATCTTGTAGGCCTGGTAGCCCTCGGTCTTCATGGCCAGCGCATGCTCGGCATAGACGTGCGGCTTGCCGATATTGGGATAGGTCGAGGCATAGGCCTTCACCTTCTCGCGCCCGGCGCCGCCCATCAGCTTGTAGACCGGCAGGTTGGTGTAGCGGCCCGCCAGATCCCACAGCGCATTATCGATGACGCTGGCGACATTCTCCTGGACGTTGGCGACCCACATCCACTTCCAGATCATCTCGCGATCCATCGGGTCCTGCCCGACCAGCAGGTCCTTGATGCGCCACAGGATCTGCTGCTGGTCGACGACGTTCAGGCCCTCGTTGTCGCCATGCGAACCGCCGCCGAGATAGTGCCCGACCACACCTTCGTCGGTGTGGATGGTGAGCACGGTCTGCATCATCTGCGTGTTGGGCAGCGGCAGCGCATGGCCGACATCCCAGCGGTCGGCATAGGTGCGAAACGACTTGATGGTGATGTCCGAGATCTTCACGGCGCGGTTTCCTTGGGTCCGGTGATAACTTGTTATTCGTAGGCGTCGCCGCCGCGCAGGCGGTCGAGCAGGACGGCGGCCAGCAGCAGCAGGCCGACAATGATGTTCACGTAGTAGGGGCTGATGCGCCCCAGATCGAGTATGTTGGCGACCCCGGCCACGGCGAGCAGGCCAAGCGCCCCGCCCACCGGATTGCCGACCCCGCCGCGCAGGATCGAGTAGCCGCCGATCATCAGCGCGGCATAGACTTGGAACTCGAGGCCGAGACCCGTCGCGCCGGCAGCGCTACCGAGTTGACCGACATAGATCATACCGCCCAACCCGCCGCCAACAGCGCTGAGCAGCAGCGCCGCGGTCCGCACGCCGCTTACCGAGATACCGGCGCGTGCTGCGGCGCGGTCGTCGCCGCCAACCGCCTGAAGGTGACGACCGACCCGCGTCTTGGTGACGACCACCGCGGCGATCAGCGTCAGCACGATGGCAAGGAGGAAGAACAGCGGCAGGCCGAAAAGCTGCTGGTTGATCAGGGTGAAATAGTCGACGTCGAAGGCCGGGATCATCCGCTGGTTGCCGCACAGCACCCAGGTGATGCCGCGCAGCGCCGTGAGCATGCCGAGCGTCGCCGCGATCGGGTCGGCGCCGAACCGGACGATGGCTAGTGCGTTGAGGCCGCCGATCACGAGGCAGATCGACAGCGTCGCCCCCGCGGCTGGCCAGATGCCCCAGCCATGGGTGATGAGCCAGGCAAAGATCGCCGCCGAAATCCCGACGATCGATCCGATCGACAAGTCGACCACGCCGGCGAGCAGGGCAAAACCCGAGAACGCCCCGACGATCAGCGGCACGATGAGGAAGCTGCCGATGATCGAGACGTTGCCGAAGGAGACGAACTTCGGCCCGATCCAGATCAGCCCGACGGCGATCACCGCGATGAACGTAAAGGCGATGCTCGCTACCGACCCGGTCAGTGCGTCGCGGATCGGATGATGCGGCAGGTGTGCGGGCAGCGTGCGGCTTGCAGCGGCGGTGTCGGTCATGGCGTGCCCCTTCGCGCCCGATAGCCGTCAATGGCTACGGCGATCATCAGCAGAATGCCCTGGAAGATGGATTGGGTATCGGACGAGAGCCCGAAGAAGACGAGCGACGTCGGGATCGTCGACAGGAACCCGACACTGAGCAGCAGCATCCAGAAACTGCCGCGTCCGCCGGCAAGCGAAATCCCTGCGAGGATGACGGCGGCGATGACGTTGAGCTGCAGGGTGCTGGCGGAACTTGGGTTGAACGGACCGGCGGCGGATGCGAACAGCACCGAAGCAAAGCCGACGAACCCACCGGCCGCCATGAAGGTCGCGAACCGCGTCTTCTTCAGTGAGATGCCGCGTGCTTGCGCCGCGAACCGGTTGCCACCAACGGCGGTGATGCGGCGCCCGTATCGAGTGTAGCGCATGAGGAAACCGACGATGACGATGAGCACCAGCATCGGCCACCAGATGACCGGCAGGCCAAGGAAGCTGGCCCGGCCCATATGGTAGATTTCGCTGCCATTGGGCACCTGGGCGAGTTGGAAGACGAGATAGAGCGCCGCGAGGCCGATGAAGTTGGTGGCCAGCGTCACGATCACCGGGTTGAGCTTGGCGAAAACGACGATTGCGGCGTTGAATGCGCCCCATGCCATGCCAACCAGCACCGAGCCAGCAAACACCAACGGCAGCGGCAGGCCGGCCTCCGACAGGCGGACGGCGACAAGGCTGGTGAGGATGAGGCCAGCGGGTTGGCTCAAGTCGATAAAGCCGCCGGAGATGCCGATGATGCCCTGCCCGATGGCGAGCACGCCGACGATGGACATGGTGAAGGCGATGGCCAGCACGGTCTGGTGGGCGAAGAAATCCGGCCGGTAGATGCCGGTGGCGGCGATCAGCAGTGCCCACACCGCGACCAGCGTTATTGCCGTGCCCCAGCCCTGGAACCGAACCCCGAGCGGGGTCGGGGCGGGCGTAGCATCGATGGCGCGGTCCATGGACATAGGCGCTTCCTGAGAGCGGCTGAAAACAGAGGCCGGCAGCCGGCAATCGAGGATCGCCGGCTGCCGCTATTGGGCGAGCTTACTTATTGGGGCAGAACAGGTCGTATTCCGTCGTGCCGGCCGGGGCGGCGAGCAGCTGCGTGACGCGTTCGGCCATATCCGGAACGGCCTTGGCCTGCTCGGCCGAGACCGGGCACGGCTGGACCTTCGACGCCGGATCGCCGGCATCGGCCTTGAGGGCGACTTCCTTGCCCTCGGCAATCGGCCCGATCACGTCCTTGATGGCGTAAACGGCGTAGCCTTCGAGGAAGTAAAACACCGACCCGGCGAGGTGGGGGTTGACGTTGTCGCCGGTGATGAAGGCGCCGTCCTGGCCCCAGCCGATGACTTCATCGGCGCGACCAAGTTGCTCGGCGGCATTGATCAGTCCCAGCACGCCGCCGTCGTTGATGCCGACCACGGCCATCTTCACCGCGTTGGGATTGGCGGCGAGCAGGTCGCGGGCTGCCGGCAAGGCGACTGCGGCATCGCCGCTACCCTCGAACGAGATGTACTTTTCCGCCGGGATATCCGGGCAGATGTTCTTGACGCCGGTGCGCATGCCGCCGGTGCGCCATTCATTGACGATGCCGGCGCCGGCACCCTCGGACGAGATCACCAGGTCGGGTTCGCAGTTCCACTTTTCCTTCATGAGCTTGCCGAGTTGCTCGCCACCGGCAATGCCGGCCGCGAGGTTGTCGATGCCGACGAAATACATGCCGGGATCGGCGATGTCGTAGGTGACGATCGGGATATTGGCGGCCTTCATCACGGCGCTGATGGCCGGGTTGGTCGAGGGCTGGCCGTTGAACTGGATGGCAGCGTCGACGCCTTCCTGCACCAGGATCTGGGCGTTCTTCAGCGCCGTCGCCGGATCGTTGTTGTTGGAGAGCTCGACATAGTCCCAGCCCATTTTCTCGGCCAGCGCCCGGGCGACGTCGCCCTGCGCCTTCATCCACTCGCAGCAGGTGTTTCCACCCACCATCATGCCGAGTTTGAACTTGTCCTGAGCTTGAGCGACACCGGCAAGGCCGATGAGCGCGGGAACCGATAGCGCCATGATGGCGAATGCACGTGCTGAGTTACGCAAGATGGTCTCCTCCCTTTGCGATAACGTGGAATGCGATCGTGTAGTCTCGCGGCCTCGGGCTTGTTGCCTCAGGCCGCAGCTTGCGCGGCGCGCGCCTCGGGCGAGTCGCCCGGGATGGCGCCGGTAATCAGTCCGACGATCTCATTGACCTCGGTGTCCTTGACGGTGCGGGTGGCGATCGAGCGGCCGAGCCGCATCACGGTGATGCGGTCGGCGACGCTCATCAGTTGCTGCATGTTGTGACTGACGATGATCACCGAAACGTCCTGCTCGCGGAGGCTGCGGATCACCTCGAGCACCTGCCCGGTCTCGCGCACGCCGAGCGCCGCGGTCGGCTCGTCGAGGATGACAATGCGGCGGCCCCAGAGCAGCGCGCGGGCGATGGCGAGGCACTGGCGCTGGCCGCCGGACATGCCTTTCACCGAGACGTTGATCGAGGGGACCTTCACCTTCAGCGAGTCCAGCACCTGGCGGGCTCGCTCGCGCATCTGCTTGTCGTCGACGAGGTTGAACAGCCGGGCCAGCGGGTTCTTCGAGAGCTCCTCGCGGCCGAGATAGACGTTCTGGTAGGCCGACATGGTGTCGACCAGCGCGAGGTCCTGGTAGACCGTCTCGATGCCCGCATCCATGGCGTCCTGGGCGCGCTTCAACACCACCGGCTTGCCGTCGATGACGATCTCGCCGCCCGAGGGCGTGAGGATGCCGGAGAGGATTTTCAGCAGCGTCGACTTGCCGGCGCCGTTGTCGCCGACCAGCCCCACGACTTCACGCGGATAGAGCTGCAGCGACGCATCGGCGAGCGCCACGACGGCACCGAAATGCCGCGAGATGTTGCGTGCCTCAAGGACCGGCGAGTGCGCCTCGTTCCCCATGAGCCTTCCTCCCAACGCTTCTCTATGTGTTCCAATAATGGAACGAGCGTTTCATATTAGGGACAGCTAAGCGTCACTCCCGACGCTTGTCAACGGGGACCGGGATTCGACTTGCGGATGAGGCGCCGCGTGCCGGAGTTGTCGGGCGTCGCCGTTGGGGCTAGCATTCGGGTGGGCAAGCGAGTGGTTTGGAGTGTGAAATGCCCAATCCGTCTGAAGCTCGCTACGAAGTCACCGCCTACATCATTGCCGCCGTCGTCATCGCCACGCTGGTCGGGGTGCTGGTCGGCGCCATGTTCGCCGATACCGATGCCGGACGTGCCTCGGTCGGCATCGTCGCCGCCTTCTGCGCCGTCGCCGCCGAGATCGTGATCCGCCGCTACCTCGGGCGATCCCTGCCGCAGTTCTTCCTCAGCGATCGCGAGCGCAACGCCCCGCTATCGGTGTGGGTCGGCGCCTTCGTCACGGCAATCGCTGCCGGCCTCGCCACCAGCAGCATCGGCCAGCTAATGGGGATCCAGGACAGCATGATGATCGGACTGCTCGCCGGCCTGTTCGCCGGCTTGATCACCTCGGTCCTCGTCGTGTTGCACGACCACGAGGCGAACCTCAAACGCGGCGGGCGGAACACCGTCGACGACGCGGTCTAGGTCGTCAGCACCCGGTGCAGCACGCCCTGTAGGTGGCGGTCCAGGCCGTCGCAGGCGGCGTCCACGTCGCCGGCCTGCAGCGCGTCGACGATCGCCAAGTGCTCCTCCATCGAGGTCACCGTATTGGCCGGGCCGACTGCGTTCAGGTTGTGCAACCGCAGCAGGTACATCTTCTGGGTCAGCCGGCCGTAGTTGACGGTGATCTGGTCGTTCTCGAACGCTGCGATAAAGGTGTCGTGGAAGCGTCGTTCCAGCAGCTTCACCGGAACGCGATAGCTTTCGAGATCGTTCGTCCGGCGGACGAAATCGATGATCTCGACGTGCTCGTTGCGCATCCGGGTGATCCATTCCGGCGTCACCAGGCGGGCGAACTTGCGCAGCCCCTCACGCTCGAGCAGACCGCGAAACTGAAAGCAGTTCCCGACGAACTTCACGTCCGGATAGAAGATCGTGATCCCGACCTTTCGGCGGACGGTGATCAGCCCCTCGGCCTCGAGCAGCGTGGTGGTCTCGCGCATCGGCGAAAGCGACAGGCCGAGCACCTTGCACAGCTCATCCTGGGTCAGGGTCTGGCCGAGCTTCAGCCGCCCCGCGACCAGCGCGTCGAAGAATGCCATGTAGCCGGCATTCTCGATCTCCCCCCTCATCCTTTTCTCCTACCTCGCGCGCATTGACAGCGGTTTGGACCGCATAATACGCTCTTAATAGCGCTATTAAATATATTTAAAAGCCAGCACAGCGAGAAACTTGTGAGCGGCTGGTCGTTTTAACCGCATCCGCTCTACTCAAATCGGGACCCCGCGGGGAGGCGGGCCGGTACACCGAAGTCTGATCGCCCGGGCGATCAGTCCGGCATCGTCCTTTCAAATCGCCAAGTTCTTCAAAATCGCAAGCCGCAACGAGCTCATCTTGGAGGAGAGCCCATGACCAAGACAACCGACACCACCATCAAGTCCGGCTGGTCGCGCCGCCGCGTGCTGGCGACCGCCGCGAGCGGCCTTGCCCTCGCCGCTGCCAGCGGTTTTCCGATGCCCGCCATCGCGCAGGGCAAGAAGCTCACCTATTGGGGAGGGCTGATCTTTTCGGACGACGCCAACAAGCTGCTCAGCGACACCATCAATGCCTGGGGGGCGGCCAATGGCATCGCCACCGAAGTGGTGATGATCAACCAGAACGAGACCACCCAGAAGGTTTCGGCAGCGGTGTCGTCCAACACCATGCCGGATGCCCTGGATATGGGTCTCGGCCTCGCCCGGCTGCTGGCCCGGCAGAACCAGTTCTCCGATGTCGGCGACCTCTACAAGAAGATCGGCGACGCGCAAGGCGGCTGGTTCCCCGGCCCCGATACGGCGTCGGATCTGACGGCCGACGGTGGCATCGCGCGCGTAGGTATCCCGTTCGGCGTCAACGGCAACCTGCTGCTCCGCCGCAAGGATCTACTTGAACCCGCTGGCTTCACCGAGGCTCCCAAGACCTGGGATGAGCTTGTCACGCAGGCCGAAGCCATCAACAAGAGCCCGGTATCGGGTCTTGGCCTCGCTCTCTCCAACGTTGGCGACGCCAATCTCCAGGTCGCTGTGCTGCAGTCGTTCGGCGGCCGCATCGCCGATGACGCGGGCAAGAAGGTGACCATCGACTCGCCCGAGACGCGCCTGTGGCTCACCTGGCTCAAGAATGCCTGGGACAAGAAGCTGTTCGCACCGGGCAATACCACCTGGGACGGCGCCGGAGACAACCAGGCCTATCTGTCGGGCCAGGTCGGTTTCATCGGCAATACAGGCTCGGTCGGTATCGCCGCGAAGAAAGACGATCCGGAGCTGTTCGAAGCCAGCGCCTTCTCGCCGCTGCCCGGTGGGCCAAAGGGCATCATCTCGCCGATCGACGTGCAGCTGCGCGCCATCACCAAGGCGAGCCCGGTGCAGGACGAGGCCAAGGCGCTGCTCGAGCACCTCAGCAGCCCCGAGTACATGAACGCCTACTTCAACGTGGCGATCTATGGCCCGGTGCTGAAGGACCAGGAGAAGCTGCAGGCCTTCGACGGGACCAACACCATCCTCGTCGGCCTGCTCGGCCTCGCAAAGAACGGCACGGCTCCGGCCTACCCGGACGTCAACAACGCCGCCTTCGCCGATTTCGGCTCCAACTTCCTGATCCCCAAGCTGGCTCAGCGCGTGGTGGTGGATGGCTGGGATTTCGACAAGGCCATCGCCGAAGCCCAGACCCAGGGCCAGGCCATCTACGACAAGTACTGATCCGACGTTCCTCCCTGCCGCGGGTAGCTCATTGCTATCCGCGGCTCTTTTTCTCCATCGACGGACAAGCGCATGACAGCGGCGATCGACCAGGACCCCAACCCCCCAAGGCGCTGGCGCCTTCCGGGCGGTTTCCGGATCAAGCTTTTCGCCTACATGCTCGTCGCGCCGGTGATCTTTCTGATCATCGGCCTCGTCGCCTATCCGTTCTTCTTCGCCATCTGGGTGTCGTTCACCGACCAGGTGATCGGCAGCGTCGGCAAGTTCGTCGGCTTCAAGAACTTCGAATACCTCGCGGGGACTGCCACGTTCTGGGCCGCGATCTGGAACACCATCGTTATCGTGCTCGTCTCGGACGGGTTGAAGCTCGGCATCGGGCTCGGCCTGGCGCTGCTGGTGCATCAGAATCTCCCCGGCCGTGGGCTGTTCCGCTCGTTCCTGATGCTGCCCTGGGCGATGCCCGCCTTCGTCGCCTTCCTCACCTGGCGCGTGCTGTACCAGCCGATCGGCGGTGGCATTAATCTCATTCTGACCTACACCGGTCTCTACCCCTACGTGGTCGATTGGCTCGGCACTCGCTCCACCGCCATGGGCGCGGTAATCACCGCCTCGGTGTGGCGCGGCTTCCCGTTCTGGTTCGTCTCGCTGCTGGCGGCGCTGCAATCGGTGCCCAAGGAGCTCTACGAAGCTGCCATCGTCGATGGCGCCAATGTCTGGCAGCGCTTCTGGAACGTCACCCTGCCCGGCATCCTGCCGGTCATCATCGTGACGACACTGCTGAGCTCGATCTGGACCGCCAATGGCTTCGAGCACGTCTGGCTGCTCACCGCCGGCGGCCCGTCAGACGCCACTATGGTGTTCCCGGTGCTGGCCTTCTTCGGCATGCAAACGCAGCGCATCGGCGAAGCCGCCGCGGTGTCGGTCTACATGCTGCCGGTGATGGCGATCCTCGTGCTCTTCGCCACCTCGCTGATGCTGCGGAAGGAAGACTGATGGCAACCGCCCTGGCTGACGTCGTCGCCCCCGCCAAGGCATCGCCGATCGCGGTGCGCCGCCTGTGGGTCGGCCGTACCCTCTCCTATGCGGTGCTCGGCATCGCGGTGCTGCTGGTGCTGTTCCCGATCTACTGGATGATCGTCACGTCGCTGAAGCTGCCGCGCGAGATCTACCGTGTGCCCTCGCTATGGCCGAAGACCTTCACCCTCAACAACTTCAACGACCTCCTCGCCGATGGTGGCTTCCTCCTCGCCATCCGCAACAGCCTGATCGTCTCGACCGTCGTAACGCTGATCTCGGTGACGATCTCGTCCTTCGCGGCCTATTCGATGGTGCGGTTCCGCTACCGTTTCCGCGGCGTGTTCGGCCGGCTGATCCTGTTCGCCTACCTGACGCCGGGTTCGCTCCTCTTCATCCCGCTATCGATCGTCATGGCACAGCTGAAGCTCGGCAACTCGCTGCTGGGCCTCATCCTCGTCTACCTCACGTTCTCGCTGCCGCTGTCGACCTGGCTGCTGCAGGGCTATTTCCGCGGCGTGCCGCGCGAGCTCGAGGAACAGGGGATGATCGACGGCCTGTCCCGCTTCGGCGCGCTGCTGCGGATAACGCTGCCGCTGTCGGCGCCGGGCCTTGCGGCGGTGGCCATCTTCACCTTCACCGGCGCGTGGAACGAACTGCTGTTCGCCCTCGTCCTCACGACTTCGGAAAGCGTGCGCACGGCGCCGCTCGCCCTCAACTATCTCATCACCAGCGACGTGCTGCCGTGGGGGCCATTGATGGCCGGTGCGGTGATCTCGTCGGTACCGCTGATGATCCTCTATTTCGTCGCCCAGCGCTTCATGGTGGCGGGCATGACCGAGGGAAGCGTGAAGGGCTGACACGTCAGCTCACGAATCCACTTCAACGCCAACAGGAACAAACGACGATGGGTATTAGAGTTGCGGTAGGCCAGTTCCACGAACTGACCGATGAGAGGCTCCGCTTTGCGGCGCAGATCGGCGCCACCGGGCTGCAGATGAACAACCCGACGCTGCCCGGCGATACGCGCTGGGAACAGAAGGATGTGCGCGGGCTGGTCGATCAGGTCGAGGCCGCCGGGCTGAAGTTCGAGGCGATCGAGAACGTCCCGACGCACTTCTACCACAAGGCGATGATGGGGCTGGAAGGCCGCGACGAGCAGATCGAGAACTACCAGGCGACGATTCGCGCCGTGGCCCGTGCCGGGATTCCGGTGCTCGGCCTCCACTTCATGCCCAACTCGGTTTGGACCACCGATCGCAGCGGCACCACGCGCGGCGGCGCCACGGCGCGCCAGTTTGACATGGCGGTGGTCGAAGCCAATATCGACAATCTCGAATTGCTGCGCTCGTTCATGCCGACGACGCTCGGTCGCGCCTCCTCGATGCCGCTGTTCGGCAAGGATGGCCCGCTGATCACCGAAGCGCAGATGTGGTCGAACTACGAGTACTTCATGAAGGCCGTGCTGCCGGTTGCCGAGGAAGAGGGCCTGAAGCTGGCGCTGCATCCGGATGACCCTCCGGTGCCGATGCTGGGCGGCGTCGCCCGGCTGTTCTACAAGCCGGAGAACTTCAAGAAGGCCTATGACCTCGTCGGCCGCTCCGAAGCCTGGTCGCTAGACCTCTGCCTCGGCTGCTGCTCGGAAATGGTTGGCGGCAAGGCGAACGTCAACGAGATGATCGAGTACTTCGCGCCCAAGGGCCGCATCTCCTACATCCACTTCCGCGACGTCAAAGGCTCGGTTCCCGACTTCACCGAGTGCTTCATCGGCGACGGCAATTTTGACCCCGCCGAAGTCATCGTGCTGCTCGCCAAGAATGGTTTTGACGGCTTCCTGCTCGACGACCACGTGCCCAAGATGGACGGCGACAGCGACTGGAACCACCGCGGCCGCTCGCACGCCATCGGTTACATGCAGGGCCTGATCCGCATGGCCGAGTTTCTGGGCAAGGCGTAAGCGGCCAACGAGTTCGAGCATCCGAGGGCGGTCCGCACGGGCCGCCCTCGCCTGTTTTGGGACGTCCACGCTCGCGTTGTCCTCGATCTCACCCAACCACCAGCCGTCATCCCGGCGAAAGCCGGGACCCACGCTCGTACCGTGCGAAGGCACGAACCCATCCGGTCCATCACAGCAAGGTTGGAGGAGTTCGCGCGAGTGGATCGGCCGGAGCACTGGGTCCCGGCTTTCGCCGGGATGACGGCCGGTTGGGTGGTGCGGTCACATCGCAAAAAGAACTTATCCCCCCACCTCTCCACTCATGCGATTCTCCTCCATCCGCTGCACCGAAGCGAGATCATGACGAGTGGTTGGTGTGGCAGAGATCGGGTGGGGTGGCAGTCGTGCTGCCTCAGGCTGAAACCATGACGGTCGCGCCGCTAGCACGGCGAAGCCGCTGAACAACGCGGGGTGATCCGGATGCAGGATCACCAGGGGTGGAAGGTCTCCATGCATAAGGAGGCCGGGTGGAGGCGTACGGGCCGGATCCCATTGGGTCGCCGACGTTCAAAGCCCACCATTCTCGCGATGCGGCACGGGATGCACCCGAGCCCTGCATGGCATAGGCCACAAACTCCTGATCGGCCGGCGAGGCGTGAGCCTCATTCATTCGCGGACTACCGCTACGAGGCAAACGCCTCGCCGGTCCCCGCTTCGTCTTCCTCGATGAGGGGAAGGTTCTTTGAAAACTCCGAAGCTGCGAGGCTGTCGGGCGCTTTGGCCTGCTCGGATGGCTCCCCGCCCACCGTGTCACCCCGGCGAAGGCCGGGGCCCATCCTGAGGGTGCCTCCGCATCATCGCACACCCCGAACCACCTCAGGCTGGATCCCGGCCTGCGCCGGGATGACATCGAGTGTGGGGAACGAGATAGAGGGCCGCCCGCCCCCTACTTCAACCCCCGCAAAGCGAGCGCCCGCTGTGCCCGAACCGAGAACAGCACCAGCGCCGCAATCGTCACGACGAACGGGATCATGCGGATCAGCTCCGCCGGGATATCGTTGAACAAGCCCGGCATCACCACCGCCAGCGCTTCGAAGGCGCCGAACAGCAGCGCCGCGAGCAACGCGCCGACCGGGTGGCGGGCGCCGAGCAGGACCGCGCCGAGTGCGATGAAGCCGCGGCCCGCGGTCATGTCTCGGGTGAAGCCGACATAGTTGAACATGGCGAGCTGCGCGCCGCCGAGGCCGGCAAGAGCACCGGAGACCACGAGGCTGAGGGTGCGGACTACGTTGACCGGGATGCCGGCGGCTTCCGGCGCGGCCGGGTACTCGCCGACGCCGCGCAGCCACAGGCCCCAGGGCGTGCGGTAGAGGAAGTACCAGATGGCGAAGACGAGGAAGGCTGCGAGCCAGCTGAGGACCGAGTGGCCGGAGAGGAAAGCCTTGAGGGTCGGCCCGATGCCGGGGATGGCGCTGAGGAAGCTGAGATCGACCGCCGGGACGGCCTTGCTCTGGAGGTTGATCGAGGTGCCCTTGTCGCCGCCGGTGGCGATGGCGAGGGCGAACACCGTGCCGCCGGCGGCGAG
>JBKJMF010000161.1:0-5756 GCA_046596525.1 Devosia sp.
TGCTCGCAATAGAGCACCAGTTCGCCCTCGCCCTTGAACACCTCGTAGCTGGCGCGGATCAGGCCCAGCTCCTTGTATTTCGGGCGTTTCTCGAGGTTGGTGCGGATGGCGTAGATGGTGTCGCCGATGAAGGTCGGCTTGATGAAGCGCAGCTTGTCGTAGCCGTAGCTGAAGGCGTTGATGCAGTTGGTGGCGACGAGCCCGAGTCCGGCCGAGAACACGAATGCCCCGGCGACGAGGCGGCGGCCGAACTGACCCTCGGTCGTCGCGAAGATCTCGTCGGCGACATAGGGGTGCATGTCGGTGACCAGCGCGTTGAACTGCATGCTCTCGCCTTCGGAGATGGTGCGGCGGAGCGAGCGGATGCGATGCCCGACCTCGAAATCCTCGTAGAACCAGTTCTCGGCGTTCCACACCGGCAGGTCGGCATGGTCCTTCGGCATGGTGGCCGGATGGGTCGAATGGATGCCGACGGTGGGCGTGGTCATGGTGCGGCCTTCACGGGAGTGGCGGGGCAGGCGGCGGACTCGAAGGCGGCTTCGGCGAGCGCCATGGTGTGCCAGGCGTCCTCGACGGACGAGATCAGCACCGCGTCCTCGCCGGCGGCGTAGCGCTGCAGGTTGCTCATGGTGCCGATGAAGGCATGGGGGAACCAGCGGCCGGTGAGTGGCACCTGGGTCCAGTCTTCACCGCGGCGGGTGATCCAGAGTTCGTCCGGCTCGCCCTCGGGGTAGTTGAGCAGCAGGCCGAGTTTCACCATTGCGGCGCCTTCGGTGCCCTCGAAGCGGAAGCTCGCATCCTGGAAGCGGCGGCCGAAATCGTGGTTGTGGTTGATCGAGAAAGTGACGCGCTGGTCCGGGGCGAAATCGAACAGCGCCGAGGTGCGGGTCTGCGCCAGCTCGGTGGACGGGTGGCCGAGGGTGCGGGCATGCACGCCGATAGGGTTGCCGAGCAGGGCGCGCAGCGTGTCGAGATAGTGGATCGAGTGCACGGCGATCTCGACCCGCGGCATGCCCTTGAGGAACGGGAACAGGTGCCACGGCGTGACGAGGTTGAGGTGGATTTCGACATCGATCAGTCGCCCGAGCCAGCCGCGCTCCAGCGCATCGGCGACCGCCAGCATCATTGGCGAGAAGCGCAGCTGGAAGTTGACCGCGGCCTTCAGCGATTTGGCGCGACAGAGCTCGAGGATGGCGGTTGCTTCGGCGAGATCGCGGCCCATCGGCTTTTGCAGTAGTACCGCCGCGCCATCGGGGAGCTTCGGCAGCACCTCGAGATGCGCGCCGGGTGGCAGGGCGAGGTCGTAGACCGCATCCGGCGTGGCGATGGCCTCATCCAGCGTCGCAAACGCGCCGGTATCCCACTTCGCCGCGACCTGTTTCGCCCGCTCGTGGTCGAGGTCGAACACCCCAGCCACCGGCAGGTTGGCGAGCTTGTATGCCGGCAGATGCGCATCGGTGACGATGCCGCCGGCGCCGATGATGACGATGGGCTTCGGCGCGCTCGGCCGAGGCCAGCTTTGCCGCAGCTCTTCGACTGCAATGGTCAACGCAACTCCCTCAGCCACCATTCGCGGCTCATTCTTCTGTGAATGAGCATTTCACATATGGGCCAAGGGAGCAACGCTGATAGATCAGAGCCGGTAGATGCGCTCGGCGTTGCGATGGAACAGTTTCGCCTGTTCGTCCGAGTTGGCACCGGCGACGATTTCCTTAATCGCAGCCACCCAGCGGCCGAGGTCGGCGGTGAGGGTCAGCACCGGATAGTCCGAGCCCCAGACCACGCGGTCCCAGCCGAAGCATTCGACGATGTGCTCGACGAACGGCCGCAGGTCGGCGGTAGTCCAGTCCGGGCCGGCATAGGCGATGATGCCGGAAATCTTGGCCGCGACATTGGGGAGCGCCGCCAGCGCCTTGATCTCGCGCCGCCACGGATCGATCGCCTTGGCCGCCACATCGGGCACCCCGCAATGATCGAGCACGAACTGCACATCCGGGCAGCTCTCGACGAGCTCTCGGCCCACCGGCAGTTGCTTGGACAGCACGCAGAGATCGAAAGGCAGGTTCTTGTCGCCGAGACGGCGGAGGTTGGACCGGAACAGTCCGCCCTGGCTCAGTTCATCGGGCGAGGTGTGGAGGATGCGGCGGAAGCCCTTTACGCCGTCGAGCGCGGCGAGGCGGTCGAGATAGGCGGGGAAATTCGGGCTCTCCGGCCGGCAGGCGGCGATGGCGCCGACGACCAGCGGATGGACCTCGAGGGCATGGCGCGTTTCGGCTTCCATGTCGGTGTCGGCGACATCCACCTCCATGTGCAGCGCCGCTTCGATGCCGAGCTTTTGCGCCTCGGCGACATAGGCAGCGGCGCCCCATTCGCGGTTCAGCGAACCGGCGCCGGCGAGCCAGGGGTAGGTGAAGCGGTCCATGTGCACTAGGTGCAGGTGGGTATCGACGATGCGCATGTTTGCCTCCCATTTACGCTTTCCGGACCATAGTCGCCCGCCGCAGGAGCGGCTATTACGCGTTCGTCGACAGCCGGTTACGGCCATGTCGTGATCGCAGATGCCGCAAAATCGCCTCATAGAAGCCGCCGTTTGACGATTGCTAGGCGTTACGAATTTGGTGGGCACGTCCCATCGGGCGCGGCGGGTCGGCCGGAGTTCATCACAGCAGCCGCTCGGCCACGAGCGGAGGTGTGCTCGTGGCGTCCGCCGAGGGCAGGGGTAGTCGGGACTGTTACAGCGGCGGGTACGAATCGGTCTGGCCATGCTGGCCCTGGCGCCGTTGCTGGTGCCGGGAGCATCGGCGTTCGAGTTCTTCGGCATCAAGCTGTTCGAGGACCAGAGCGAGATCGACGCCGATGCGGTGATCGGCGATCCGCAAAGCTTTACGGCAACATTGGAAACAACGGCGACGGGCGAGGTCGAAAGCGCTATCCGCAACGCCTCGGCGCTGATCGCCGACCAGGCCAAGCCGGCTTCGGGCGCCGCGGGGTTGCTGGCCAAGGCGCGGAGCGACTACCGGCGTATTCTCGCGGCGCTCTACAACCAGGGCTATTACGGCGGCGCGATCAGCATCCTCGTCGGTGGCAAGGAGGCGGCGAACCTGCCGCCCGATACCGACCTGCCCGATCCGGTGGGTGTCGTCTTGAAGGTCGATGCCGGCCCGCTGTTCCGCTTCGGCAACGTCAACGTCGTGCATCGAGCGCCTCTCGCCTCGCACGAGGGCGATGAGGTGGATCAGCCGGAAATCGCCGGTTTTGGCGCCGGCCTGGTGGCGAAGGCGACTGTGGTAGCGCGGGCCGAGCAACTGGCCGTCGAGGCGTGGCGGCAGCAGGGCTATGCGGAAGCCGAAGTGGTCGACCGGAAGGTCGTGGCCGATCATGCCAGCGACACGGTGGACGTGACGATCACCGTAGCGCCGGGACGGCATGCGACGGTCGGCGGCATCGGGGTCAGCGGCACCACCCGCATGGACCCGGCGTTCGTGGCGCAGCAGACCGGGCTCAACCCGGGCGACGATTATGACCCCGACGATATCGCGCGCGCCGAAAAGCGGCTGGCGCGGCTCGACGTGTTCCGCGCCATGCGGATCGAGGCGGCCGGGGCCATCGGCAATGACGGCGTGCTGCCGTTCAACGTCATCGTCGAGGAGCAGGCCGAGCGGCGCTTTGGCGTCGGCGCCACCTATTCGACCATCGATGGGCTAGGGGTCGAAGGCTTCCACCTGTGGCGCAACCTGTTCGGGCGGGCCGAGCGGCTGCGGCTCGATGCCAAGGTCGCGGGCATCAACTGGCCGATCGCCACCGAGGAGTTCGACTACGCCTTTGGCGGCGCCTTCACCAAGCCGGGCTTCCTCAATCCCGACAACGATCTTGTCGCGGCGATTTCGGCCGAGCGCAGCGTGCTGCCAGCTTACACCGAGACGTCGGCCTCGGCGCGGGTCGGGATGACGCAGTATCTTACCGACCAGCTGACGCTGGATGGCTCGGCGTTCTACGAGCGCTCGCTGTTTGAGGATGATTTCGGCACCCGTAACTTCTCCCTCGTTGGGCTGACCGGCGGGCTGATCTGGGATGCGCGCGATAACCCGACCGACGCGGCGGAGGGGTTCTACGTCAACGTCACGGCCGAGCCGTTCTACGAGTTCTACTACGGCAACCCGGAGTTCCGGACGACGGCCGAAGTGCGCGGCTATCTCAACGTGATGGGCGATGGGCAACTGGTGCTGGCCGGCCGCGCCAAGGTCGGCGCGCTGGTCGGGCCAGGGCTCGACGAGATCCCGCCCGACCGGCTGTTCTTCGCCGGTGGCGGCGGCTCGGTGCGCGGCTATGGCTACAAGAGCATCGGCGTCGATGGGCCGGGCGACACGGTCACCGGCGGCAAATACCTGGTCGAGGGCTCGCTGGAGGCGCGCTACAAGGTCACCAACGATATCGGCGTCGTCGCCTTCGTCGATGGCGGCTATGTGGCGGCGGATAGCCTGCCGGGGCTCGACCAGTTGCGGCTCGGGGTGGGCGCGGGCGTCCGCTACTACACCGGGCTCGGGCCGTTGCGGCTCGATGTGGCCATTCCGCTCAACAAGCGCCCGGGCGATCCGGACTACGCGCTCTATGTCGGCATAGGACAGGCGTTTTGAAACGGGTCCTCGTCATCGGGATGATGATCGGGCTCGGCCTCGTGGCCGCGATGCCGATCGTCGCGCAGGATGCGGGCCAGGCCAGCGCCGAGGCGCAGAAGGACTGGCTGGTCGGCCTCGTCGAAGGGCAGCTCTCGACACCGGAGCGGCAGATCCGCATCTCCAATATCGACGGCGTGCTGTCCTCCACCGCCTCGGTCCGCGAAATCACCATCTCCGACACGGAGGGAGTGTGGCTGCGGGTCAACAATGCGGCAATCGACTGGGACCAGGGCGCGCTGTTCACCGGCCGGCTGCTGGTGCGGTCGCTGACCGCCGAGAGCATCGACTATCTGCGCAACGCAGTGCCGAGTGGCGAGGCCAACCCGAACCTGCCGGCGCCGGAAGCGGCGCCGCTGGCGATCCCCGAATTCCCGGTGGCGATCCAGCTCGACAAGCTGAGCGTGCCCAAGGTGACGTTTGGCGAGAACGTCTTCGGGCTCGGTTCCGAGATTTCGGTCGATGGCAGCTTCAGGCTGGAGGGCGGGTCGCTCGATACGGCGCTCGACATCGTGCGGCTCGACGGGCCGGGCGGGAAGCTGGATGTCGATGTGGCCTACAAGAAGGCCGACGGCACCGTCGATGTCGGGGTGACGCTGACCGAGCCGCCGAATGGCATTCTCGCCAACCTCCTCAACATCGAGGGCAAGCCCGAGATGGCGCTGGCGGTGAACGGTTCGGGTCCGGTCGCCGACCTCCGCACCACCGTGACGCTCGATGCCGGCGGCAACCGGGCACTCGAGGGGCTGGCGACGATCGTCCAGAAGCCCGAGGGCTTTGCGGTCGATGCCGACCTGGGCGGGCCGATCGGCATGCTGGTGGCGCCAGCCTATCAGGCGTTCTTCGGAGCCGAAACCTCGCTCAAGGCCTCGGCGCTGGTGCGCACGGCCGGCGGGGTGGAGATTTCGGGGCTGAAGCTGAGCGGTGGGCAACTGGGGCTCGAAGCCTCGGCAGCGACGACGGCCGATGGCTTCCTCAGCCGGTTGAACCTCGCGGCGACGATCGCCGATCCCGCGGGCAACCGGGTGATCCTGCCGGCGCCGGGTGCGGCGACGACGATCGACAGTGCGACGCTGAAGGTGG
>JBKJMF010000338.1:0-33648 GCA_046596525.1 Devosia sp.
GGAGAAGGCACCGACCGATAGACTGACCTGGCCCTTCGAGTACCCCCATGACCACAGCGCTTGACGCCGAACCTCGTCCGACAGCAGCATCGGCCATGAACCCGGTACCCCGCCGATCGCTCAGTTCGTTCCTGCTCCGCGGTTCGACCCAGATCGGGCTGTTCGCGATCCTCGTGGTGCTGTGGGTGGTGTTCGCCAGCCTCGCCCCGGGCTTCCTGTCGAAGTTCAACCTCAACTCGCTGGGCCGCTCGGTGGCCGTCGATATCGTCGTCGGGTTCGCGCAGATGGTGGTGCTGGCGACGGGCGGGATGAACCTGTCGGTCGGTGCCATCGGCGTTTGCGCGGTGATGTTCTCGGGCTATCTCATGCAGGTGCTGGGCGTGCCGATCCCGGTGGCGATCGCCGGCACGCTGGCGCTGGGCGCGCTGCTCGGCTGGATGAACGGCTTTGCCATCGTCAAGACAGGGGTCAACAGCTTCGTGGTGACGCTGGCGAGCGCGAGTCTCTTCTCAGGCGGCATGCTGATCCTCACCAAGGCCGTGCCGCTCAATGGCCTGCCGCCGGAGTTCGGGGCGTTCGGCAAGAGCGCCGTGCTCGGCGTGCCGAGCCTCGCGCTGGTGGCGCTGGGCATCGCGGTGCTCCTCTACTTCCTGTTCAAGCATTCGACGCTGGGGCGGCAGATCCTCGCGGTCGGCGCCAATGCGCGCGCCGCCGAGATGAGCGGCATTCCGGTCGATCGCACCATCGTCTTCGTCCACGCGCTGTCGGGCGCGCTCGCCGCTGCGGCGGCGCTGATGCTGACCTCGCGGCTGGCCGCAGCAATGCCTGCGGTGGCGGGCGATGATTGGCTGCTGCCGAGCTTCCTCGCCCCGGTAATCGGCGGCACGGCGCTGTCGGGCGGCATCGTCTCGGTGGTGGGCACCATCCTCGGGGCGCTGCTGGTCTCGACCATCCGCTCGGGCCTCCTGGTGCTGGAGATCGGCAATTTCTGGCTGCCGATGTTCCTCGGTGCCTTCCTCCTCGCGGCGATCCTGATCGAGCGCGGACGGGCCGCCTATGTGGCGCGCGAACAGGCGAGGCGGGCGTGATGGGTACCTTCTTCCGCCTGCAATGGTCGGGCATCCTCGTCGGCATCATCGCCGGTGGCATCGCGCTGGCGGTGAGCGCGCCGGCCTTCCTCACCGAGTTCAACCTGTTCGTGCTGCTGCGCTCGGTCTGCGTGTCGCTGCTCGTCGCCTACTCGCAGATGGTGATGCTCGGCGTCGGGCAGATGAACCTCTCGGTCGGCGCGCTGGGCGGGCTGGTGGCAGTGGTCACCGGTGGGCTGATGGATGCGCTCGGCGTGCCAACCATTCCGGCGATCTTCGTCGGAGTCGCTGCTGGTGGAACTGCCGGGTTCGTTAATGGTTGGCTGACGGTAAAGACCGGCATCAACGGCTTTATCGTGACGCTGGCGACGGCGTCGGCGTTCGCCGGCATCAACCTGGGGATTACCAAGGCTGTGCCGTTCTACGACCTCCCGGCGGATTTCGTGGCCTTCGGCAACGGGCGGCTGGGGCTGTTCCCGCTGTTGCTGATCATCCCGCTGATCGTCACCGTGCTGCTGGCGCTGTTCTTCTCCCGTGCCGTGCCCGGGCGGCACATGCTGGCCGTGGGCGGCAATGCGCCGGCGGCGCAGTTGAGCGGCGTCTCGGTGCCGCGGGCGATCATCTCCGCGCATGTGCTGTCGGGCCTGCTGGCCGCGACCGCCGGAATTCTCGCGATGGCGCAGCTCGGTTCGGCGCAGCCGAGCATCGGGTCCGAGTGGTTGTTGATCTCGTTCGCGGCGCCGATTATTGGCGGGGCGAGCCTTGCCGGCGGGGCGATCTCGATTGTCGGCACGCTCTTGGCGGTGGTGCTGATCGGGCTGATCCAGAACGCCATGGTGCTGGTGAAGGTCGATCCGTACTGGGTGCAGTTCCTGCTCGGGGCACTGATCCTCGCGGCGGTGTGGTTCAACCGCTACCGTGCCGTGCGGGTGGGAGAAAGCTGATGGCGCTCACCGTCGACAAGGCCAGCAAATCCTTCCCCGGCGTTCGGGCGCTGAAGGACGCGTCGCTCGAACTGAAGCCCGGCGAAGTGCATGCGCTGATGGGCGAAAACGGCGCGGGCAAGTCCACGCTGATCAAGATCATCACCGGCGTGCACCGGCCGGATGGCGGGCGGCTGCTGCTCGATGGGCAGGAGATTTCGCTCCATTCGCCGCGCGATGCGATCCGACTCGGCATCTCGGCGGTACACCAGGAACGCAACCTGATCCCACGCTTTTCGGTGGCCGAGAACATCCTGCTCGAAAACCTGCCGCGGCGGGCCGGGCTGGTCGACTACGCGGCGGCCAATGTCGAAGCGAAGAAGTACCTCGAAATGATCGGCCTCACGATCGATACGCGCACCGAAGTGCGGCACCTCAGCGTCGCACAGATGCAGATGGTAGAGATCGCCAAGGCGCTGAGCCATGAGGCCAAGGTCCTGTTGCTCGACGAACCGACCGCATCGCTGACCGGCGAAGAAGCCGAGGCGCTGTTCGCGCTGATCGCGCGGCTGAAGGCGCAGGGTGCGGCGATCCTGTTCGTCTCGCACAAGCTCGAGGAAGTGCTGGCGATCTCTGACCGGGTCACCGTGCTGCGCGATGGCGAAACCACGCTGATCGGCGAACCGATGGCCAATATGAGCCGCGGCCGGCTGATCGAGGCGATGATCGGACGGGCCGAACGCATTGCGGTGGTGCGGCCGCCCAAGACGGCGACCGGTGCGGTGAAGCTGGAAGCATCCGGCATCGCGACGGCGACGGGACACCGGGACATCTCGTTCACGGTGCGGCGCGGCGAGATCCTTGGGCTCTACGGGCTCGTCGGCGCCGGGCGGACGGAACTGGCGCGGGCCCTGGTTGGCAAGGACAAAGTCACCGGCGGGTCGCTCTCTATCGACGGCAAGCCGGCGGTGATCCGCTCGGTGGAGGAGGCGCTGAAGCGCTATCGCATCGGCTATCTCAGCGAGGACCGGAAATACGAAGGCGTGGTGTTGCTGCACCCGATCCGCTTCAACGTGGCGATGACCATCTGGGACAAGCTTAGCGGCTGGCTCGGCTTCCAGACTGCTGCCGGCGAGCGCAAGGCAGCGACCCCCTTCGCGCAGCAGCTGGAAATCCGCACGCCGAGCCTCGAGCAGGCCGTGGGCAACCTCTCCGGCGGCAACCAGCAGAAGGTGTCGCTGACGAAATGGCTGGCGGCGAAGGTCGACCTCTTGATCGTCGACGAACCAACGGTGGGTATCGACATCAAGACCAAGGCCTACATCCACGAACTGATCGGCAAGCTGGCCGACGAAGGTCTCGCGATCCTGCTGATCTCGTCGGAGCTGCCGGAAATGGTGGCGCTGGCCGACCGGATCCTGGTGATGCACGAGTTCCGGCTGGTCGACGGCTTCGACAACGACCGCAGCTACGAGGCGATGAGCCGCGAGGTCATGGGAGCGATCCACCGCCATTCGGACGAGGCGGTGGCGGCGGAGTAGTTTGCTTCGCCGGAGCCGCCCGCTATTGATCTGGGCATGACCGACATCACCGCTCTCGACGCCGCCGATCCGTTTGCCCGCACCCGCCAGTTGTTCGACCTGCCCGATGGGATCATCTATCTCGACGGCAACTCGCTCGGGGCGCTGCCGCGTGCGGTGAAGGCGCGGATCAACGATGTGGTGGCCACCCAGTGGGGCGAAGGGCTGATCCGGAGCTGGAACACCCATGACTGGATCGACCTGCCGAGCCGCGTCGGCGAGCGCATCGCCAAGCTGATCGGCGCCGCACCCGGCACTGTGATGGTGGCCGATTCTACCTCGGTGAACCTGTTCAAGGCACTTGTGGCGGCACTGCGTCTCCGGCCAGCTCGCAAGGTGATCCTGTCCGAGCGCAACAACTTCCCGACGGACGCCTACATCGCGGCCGGCGTCGCCGAACTGCTGGGGCAGGGGCACGAGCTCCGGCTGGTCGAGGCCGGCGAAATCGCCGGCGCGCTCAACGACGACGTCGCCGTGCTGATGCTCACCGAGGTCAACTACCGGACCGGCGCGCGGCTCGACATGGCCGGGCTGACGGCAGCGGCACATGCGGCGGGAGCACTGACGGTGTGGGACCTCGCGCACTCGGCCGGAGCCTTTCCGGTCGATCTCAGCGGAGCAAATGCCGATTTCGCCGTCGGCTGCGGCTACAAATATCTCAACGGCGGCCCCGGCGCGCCGGCCTTCGTCTACGCCGCCCCGCGCCACCTCGATGGCTTGCGGCAGCCACTTGCCGGTTGGCTCGGCCACGCCGCCCCGTTCAGCTTTGCCGAAGGCTATCAGCCCGCCAAGGGCATTGGGTCGATGCGGGTGGGCACGCCGCCGATACTCTCGATGTCAGCGCTGGACGCGGCGCTCGATGTCTTCGAGGGGGTCGATCTAGCCGCGCTGCGCGCCAAGGCCGATGCGCTGTTCGAGTTGTTCGTCAGCGAGGTGAAGCGATTCGCGCCGCAGCTGGAGCTGGCGACGCCGATCGATCCAGCCCGTCGCGGCACGCAGGTGTCGCTGCGACATCCGGAGGCCTATGCAGTGATGCAGGCGCTGATCGCCGCCGGAGTGATCGGTGATTTCCGCGAACCCGACATCCTGCGTTTCGGCCTCACGCCGCTCTACCTGAGCTTCGCCGACGCCAAACGAGCGGCGGGCATTGTCGGTGAGGTGATGCGGAACCGTTCATGGGACCGGCCCGAGCACAAACTCAGGGCCAGAGTCGTCTGAAAGCCCAACAGAAACCGTTCATGTCCGGTTGTTCTTCGTTCATCAGCACGGCAATCCAGCGGCGTTTCTGTGGCGCTCAGAACAGCTCGGCTTCGCCGTGCACGCCATGGCTGGCGCTGCCCGAGAGCGACGGGACGCGCAGTTCGTCGAGCACCAGGCTCGACCAGATTTCCTCGTAGATCGTATCCGGCGCGGTCGGCGGCAGCAGGGCGAACTGGCGCACGGCGAGCGCCATGTTCTGGCAGCGCTGCTCGATGCGGTCCTGGCCCTGCAGGGCATTGACGATGATCCGGGCAGCCTCGCGCCGCGCTTCGTCGGCGGGAATCGACCTGTCGGCGAGCAGTTCGAGGGCCTGCGTCACGCCTTCCACCATGCCGGCGGTTTGACGTGCAGTTTCATCGAGCTCGCGGGCGAGCCTTTGGAGAGACATGTAGAACTAACCCCCGTAGTACGCTCTCGACCCTAGCGTGGATTTCTGAATGGCTCCTTGCGAATGCGAGCGACTTAGGGTCGACGCGAAGGGTTTGGTTAGCGCTTCACTAACGATTCGACGGTAACGATGACATACCAAGCTTTCTCGGGTCGAACGTCACTATGGTCTTGTCGAGTTCACTGCCTCCCGAGTTCGATCGTGGTGTGGTGACGACCGTACATCAGGGCGATTGCCTGGTGTCGAACGAGCCCGACCTGACCTTCTCCACCGTGCTTGGCAGTTGCATCTCGGCCTGCGTGCGCGACCGCGCTGCCAATGTTGGTGGGATGAACCATTTCCTCCTCGCCGAACAGTCGGCATCGGCGGCAGATCGCTACGGCGCCTCGGCGCGCTACGGCGCGTTTGCCATGGAACAGCTGATTAACAAGGTGCTGACGCGCGGCTCGGGCCGCAAAGGCAATCTCGAGATCAAGGTGTTCGGTGGTGGCAAGATCAACGGCGCGCTCGACGATATCGGGCTCAAGAACATCGAGTTCGTGCGCGAGTTCCTGCTAAACGAAGGTTACGAGATGGCCAAGGAAGACCTCGGTGGCACCTATGCGCGCCGGGTGATGTTCAAGCCGCATTCCGGCCGGGCCTTCATCAAGCGGCTCGACAATGCCGCCAACGCCTCGATCGCCAAGGAGGAACTGGCGGTCGCCGCCAGCCGCCGTAGCGTCATCACCAAGCCGGTGCTCGACGACATCGAACTGTTCTAGGACTGGCCGACGTTACCAAGTCCTTACGACCGGCCGCTCCGGTATAGATTTGATTAACCATTCCGGTTTTAGGGTCGCGGCGAGGGCCTGGGGAGGCCCGTCGGGGCTCAGTGATTCGTGCGGCGCATCAGCGTAGCGCTCATCTCTAATCTTTGCTGGCTTGCTGCCGCGCTGGTCGCGGTCGGCAGCGTGCTGCTGTTCGGGGTCGGCTTGACGGCGGCCGTGCTGGCGGGCCTTGCCGCGATGGGCGCGATGGCCGCCTCGCTGATTATGGCACGGCGTGCCGATCAAGCGTTTGCGATGCGGCTGGCGGCGATCGGGCAAGCGGTTGGGGTGCGCGCAGGCGAGGCGACGAGCCTCGAGGCGATCGTCCAGAGCCTCTGCACGCGGCTCGACCGAGCCTACAATTTCCGGGCGGCATTCGGCAGCATGAGGCAACCTGCGGCGCTGGTCGATGCCGACGGCGAAATCCTCGGGGTCAGCAACGGGCTGGTACTGGTGGAGCCCAAGGCCGAGGAGGGTGGGTTGATCTCCGACGTGCTCGGCGGCGGCATGTTGCTCGAGGATATGGCTGAGGAGAGCATCGCCACGGTAGGCGACCGCCGCTATGTCGCGGAGCGGCGCGAACTTGGCGGCGGACGTTCGATCATCGAGTTTACCCCGGCCGGATATCACATTGCCGACGACGACTTCGATGCGTTCGTCACCGCGCTCGCCAACGGCCGCACGGGGTTCCGTTTCGACGACTGGGGCATGCAGCATTCGCCGGCGCTGAAGGCGCTGGGCGGAGCGCTCGAGCAGTTCGACCGTGGGGTAAAGGCCATCGGACAGCTACTGCGCGGCGAGGAGGTCGACGCGCTGCTACTGATGGGCGCCGGCGGCATGGCGGCCGAGGTGCGGCGGTTCGGCGCGGAGCTCGAGGCGATCCTCGACGACCGCGACGAGGCGGTGGCGGCCAGGGAGCAGCTGGAAGCCAAGATGGAGGCAATTCTCCGGGCCATCGACCGGTATCGCGCCAGCGTCAGCAGCCTCGCCGAGCTGGCCGACCAGAGCCGAGCTGGGCTCAATCTCGCGTCGGCGGCGATGGCCAAGGGTCAGGCCAAGACGCAGGCGGTGCGGGCGCTGGAGCGGCAAGCGGTGGCGTTGGCCGCCGACGCTGCGCTGGCAGTGCAACGGACCAGTGCATCAGTCGGCGGGGTGGAAAGCACCACGGCCGAGATCGACCGCATGGTCAGCAGCATCGAGGACGTGAGCTTCCGCACCAACCTGTTGGCGCTCAACGCCGCCGTGGAAGCGGCGCGGGCCGGCGAGAAGGGCGCGGGATTCGCGGTGGTGGCGGCCGAGGTGCGAACGCTGGCGCAGGCCACGCAGAAGGCGGCGCGAGAGATCAGGTCACTGGTCGGCACCTCGCGGCGGGAAGCCAGCGCCTCGGTGGCGGAAACGGCGTCGCTCAAAAAGATTCTCTCCGGGCTCGGCGGACATTTAGAGAATCTAAGCAATGAGACGGACATGATAGCCGGTGCACTGGATGAGGGCAGCGGCGCCATCGCCCGGCTCGACGGCAGCGTTGCTGCGGTCGGGTCGGAGGCGGCAAGAGCCCTGCAACTTCCGGCGCGCAGACGTCAGGCCTAGAACGGGCCGCAGGGGGCAGTATGGAACAGGGCGAATTTGCCCTCAGTGACCGCGAGTTCAATCGGGTCAAGGCACGCGTCTATCAGGAAGCCGGGATATCGCTGTCGGAGGCCAAGCGCACACTGGTGGTGTCGCGGCTGGGCAAGCTGGTGCGCACGCTCCGGCTCAACTCGTTCGATGCTTATCTCGACTATCTCGAGCAGCGGGGAACACCGGCCGAAGCGCAGGATTTCGTCAACGCTTTGACCACTAATCTGACGCGGTTCTGGCGCGAGGATCACCATTTCGAGCATCTCGAAGGCTACGTGCGCCAGCTGATGGCGCAGCGTCCGCGGATGGGCGCGAATGGAAAACCGAAGCTGCGGATCTGGTCGGCGGGCTGTTCGACCGGGCAGGAGCCATACACCATCGCGCTGGGCCTGCTGGCGGCGCTGCCGGAGCTCAAACGCTGGGATTTCCGCATCCTCGCCACGGACATCGACACCAACGTCGTCGCCAAGGCAGCGGGCGGCGTTTACCCGGAAGCCGAGCTCAACGGGCTGTCGCGCGAACGCAGCCAACTGTTCGAACGCGGTGGTGCCGGGCAGGTGCAGATTCCCAGTGCGGTGCGCGAGCTGATCTCGTTCAAGCCGCTCAACCTGATGAACAACCCGTGGCCGATGCACGGGCCGTTCGACGCGGTGTTCTGCCGGAACGTCGCGATCTACTTCGACAAGAAGACACAGGGCGAACTGTTCGCGCGGTTGGGAGCGATCCTGGCGCCGGAAGGGTTCCTCTACATCGGGCACTCGGAAAACCTGGGTGCCGGCGGCAGCAATTTCCGGCTGGTGGGCAAGACCATCTACCAGGCCCGGGCACAGCAGAAGGCAAGGGACGCAGCATGAGCATCAAGGTGCTGGTCGTCGATGATTCCGCACTCATTCGCGAGGTCCTGAGCCGCACGCTCGGCAAGGATGGCGACATCGTGGTTGTCGGCACGGCCGAGGACCCGATCGAGGCGCGCGCCAAGGTCAAGGACCTCAGCCCCGACGTGGTGACGCTCGATATTGAGATGCCCAACATGAACGGGCTGCAGTTCCTCGACAAGCTGATGCGGCTCCATCCGTTGCCGGTGGTGATGGTATCGACGCTGACCACCAAGGGCGCGAGCGAGACGCTATTGGCACTGGAACTGGGCGCGGTGGATTTCGTCGCCAAGCCCAATGCGACGCTGTCGGGCGGGCTTGATGCGTTCGGCGAGAACCTGCGCCAGAAAGTGCGGGCGGCCGCCAATTCCGACGTGAAGGGCCGCGCCATGCGGGCGCCGATGGCCAAGGTGCCGGTGCGGACCGCGGCGGCGCCGAACGGCGCGCTGATCGCCATCGGTGCATCGACCGGCGGGGTCGAGGCGATCCGCGTGGTGCTGAGCCAGATGCCGCCCGATTGCCCGCCGATCGTCATCGCGCAGCACATGCCGGCCGGGTTCACCAGCCGCTTTGCCGGGCGGCTCGACGAGCTGACTGAACTGACAGTGGTGGAGGCCGAGGACCGGTTGCCGCTATTGCCCGGGCACGCCTATGTGGCGCGCGGCGATTTCCATTTGAGGGTCGAGCGCAGCTCGGGCCAGCTCAAGTGCCGGGTGACGCAGGACGAGCTTGCCTCGGGTCATCGGCCGAGCGTCGACGTGCTGTTCGAATCGGTGGCCAAGACCGTCGGACCGATGGCTGTCGGCGCGATCCTCACCGGCATGGGCCGGGACGGGGCGCGCGGGCTGAAGCTGATGCGCGATGCGGGGGCCTATACCGTGGGGCAAAGCCAGGGTTCGGCGCTGGTCTACGGTATGCCGCGTGTGGCGTTCGAAGAGGGTGCGGTGATCGAGCAGGCGCCGGTCGAAGGCATAGCGGCGCGGTTGGCGGCGGCACTGACCCGGCTCAAATCCGCAGCATAACGCGGCTATCGATTGAAGGTTTGGTAACGGAAAGTGCCTAGGGTTTTTCGATACGCGACCCGTGCGTTTCTCGGGCAGCTAGAAGGCGCAGCGTAACAATGCCGAAGGCAAGTGCAGTCAGTGTGATGATCGTGGATGACCAGCAATCGATGCGGGGCATCTGTAAATACATCCTCACCCAGCTGGGGTTCACCAACATCGTCGAAGCCAAGTCGGGGCGCGATGCGCTCGGCAAGCTCGAAAAGAGCAGCGTCGACCTGATCATCTCCGACTGGAACATGGAAGATATCGACGGGCTGACGCTGCTGCGCGTTATCCGCAAGCACCCCAAGACGCAGGGCATGCCGTTCATCATGGCCACCGGTCGCTCCGACAAGGAGCAGGTGAAAGAGGCGATCTCGTCGGGCGTCAACAACTACATCATCAAGCCGTTCGATGCCTCGACCATGAAAAAGCGCATCGAAGCGGTGATCGGCGTGCTGTCCTGAGAGCACCCCGCCTAGCGCAGAACCCACCCAGGCCGCCTTCGGGCGGCCTTTGTTTTTTGGGGCCGATGTAATCGACTACATGCCCGGAAATGCTGAGGTTGCTGCGCATTGTTCCGTAACACGAAATTAATCGGCCACGCCTAATCTTCGCGCAGTCGTACACGGGCCTTGGGGATGGGGTCGCGGTGATGGCGGGGTTAGGATGCGTCCTGCCCGCCTCCGGCGTTTTCCCCCCACAACTAGGCCGCTACTCGGGGGAGAGTTAGGCATGGGTTGGCTTCCGAAGTTCAAGATCGCGCAGAAGCTGCCGCTGGCGCTTGTCGGTTCGGCATTGCTGGTTAGCGCGGGCGTCGGCATCGCCAGCTACCTCATCGGCTCGAACACCGTCGACCGGATGAGCATCCGGCAGATGCAGATGGTTGCCGAGGATAGGGCCAAGTCGTTTTCGACCTACCTCGAGACCATCCAGTCGGATTTGGTGAACCAGGCAGCGGCGGAGAGCGTCCAGACGACGCTACGTGATTTCGCCATCGGCTGGGGACAGTTCGCGACGTCGAAGCCGGCCGCCGATCCGATCGCCACGCTGCGTGGCAACTACATCGACAATAACCCGAATGCGGCCGGCCAGCGGCAGGCGCTCGACACGCCCGCGACGGTGGCGGGCGCCAAGAAGTGGAACTACGATTTCCTCCACTCCAAGGTGCACCCGAACTTCCGCCGTCAGCTCGAAGCGCGGGGCTACTCGGACCTGTTCCTGCTCGATCCGAAGGGGAACCTCGTCTACTCGGTGATGAAGAACGACGACTACGCGCGCAACTTCGCCGAGGGCGGCGAGCTTGCAGATAGCGGGCTCGGCCGGGCGTTCCGCGAAGCGACGGCGTTCACCGAACCGGGCAAGGTGGCGTTCGAGGATCTGAGCCCCTATGCGGTGGCCGGCATGCCGGCGAGCTTCCTCGCGACAGCCGTGTTCGATCCACGCAACAAGCTGATCGGCGTGATGGCGATCGAAATGCCGATCGCACCGATCAACCAGATGATGCAGGACAACACCAATCTCGGGCGGACCGGCGAGAGCTTCCTCGTTGGTTCCGACAAGCTGCTGCGGTCCGACTCACTGTTCTCCGAAGCCGACGACACGCTCACCAGCAGCTATGATGGCCCGGTGGTCGAGGCAGCGCTGTCCGGTGGCAATGGCAATGGCGTCACCACCAGCTACCGCGGCATGCGGATGATCGCGACGGCGACGCCGGTCGAGTTCAATGGCGCCAAGTGGGCGATGGTCACCACGATTGGCGAAGACGAAGCCTTCGCGCCGGTGGCCGAGATGCGCAACACGATGCTGCTGGTGGGCGCCGGACTGCTCGGGGCGGCTGCCCTGCTCGGCTTGCTGTTCTCGCGCAGCATTTCGAAGCCGATCAGCCGGTTGACCGACACCATGGGCGCGCTGGCGGAAGGCAACCTTGAAGTCGAGGTAAAGGGTGCGGATCGTACCGACGAGATTGGCGACATGGCCAAGGCCGTGCAGGTGTTCAAGGAGAACGCGCTGAAGGTCACCGAGATGACCGAGGGCGAGCGCACCGCTTCGGTGCAGCGGCGGGCTGAGCGCTCGGCAATGATGCAGACTTTGCAGAAGGCGTTCGGCGAAGTGGTCGATGCGGCAATTGCCGGCGACTTCTCGAAGCGAGTTGAAGCCAAGTTCCCGGATGCTGAGCTCAACGCATTGGCGCGTGGTGTCAACGAGCTGGTCGAGACGGTCGATCGCGGGATGAGCGAGACCGGCGAGGTGTTGGCGGCGCTGGCGCATACCGATCTGACGCAGAGGGTGCGGGGTGATTATCAGGGCGCGTTCCTGCGGCTCAAGACCGATACCAACGCGGTGGCCGAGAAGCTCGGCGAGATCGTGCTCGGGCTGAAGCAGACTTCGCGGTCGCTGAAGACGGCGACCGGGGAAATCCTCTCGGGCGCCAACGATCTGAGCGAACGCACCACCAAGCAGGCAGCGACAATCGAGGAGACGTCGGCGGCGATGGAGCAGCTGTCTGGCACGGTGCTCGCCAATGCCGAGCGTGCCAAGGACGCATCCAATGTCGCGGCGACGGTGACCCGCACTGCCGAAGAGGGCGGGCGGGTGATGCACCAGGCGACGGAAGCGATGGAGCGGATTACGCACTCCTCGGGCAAGATCTCGAACATTATCGGAATGATCGACGACATCGCATTCCAGACCAACCTCTTGGCGCTGAACGCTTCGGTGGAAGCGGCTCGCGCCGGTGATGCCGGCAAGGGCTTCGCGGTCGTGGCGATCGAAGTTCGGCGGCTTGCGCAATCTGCGGCGAGTGCTTCGAACGAGGTGAAGGCGCTGGTCGAACTGTCGGGCAGTGAAGTGAAGGGCGGCTCGAAGCTCGTCGCCGAGGCTGCCGCGAAACTCGAGGCGATGCTGGTTGCAGCCCGCTCCTCGAACGAGCTGATGGACTCGATTGCACGGGCCAGCCAAGAGCAGGCTTCGGCGATCGAAGAGGTCAACGCAGCCGTGCGCACGATGGACGAGATGACCCAGCACAACGCCGCACTGGTGGAAGAGACCAACGCCGCCATCGAGCAGACCGAGGCGCAGGCCACTGAGCTGGACCGGATCGTCGAGGCGTTCCGCACGGGGGACCAGAGTGCGCCGGTACGTGCCGCAGTCGAACCTGCCAAGGGTATTCGAGCACTGCAGGAGAAGGTGCGTTCGGCGGCCAAGTCCTACCTCAGCCACGGCAATGCAGCCGTCGACAAGGACTGGTCGCAGTTCTAGCCAGATGGCCTCAGTTCTGTTGCCGCATGTAACGACCGCATGCCCGGAAATGCTTGGCCGGCTAAGTGTCGTTCCGTAATCAGAAATTAAGGCGCGATGCCTAGTCTTCGCGCTGTTGTACACGGGCCTTAGGGGGATGAGGTCGGCGTGAACGACGGGAGCAGGATGCTCCTGGCGCCTTGGCAGAATTGCCGCCCCCTTCGATAGGCCACCGTTCGAGGGGGACGTTAGGCATGGGTTGGCTTCCGAAATTCAAGATTGCCCAGAAATTGCCGTTGGCAATGGTCGGGTCGGCGCTACTGGTCAGCGCCGGCGTGGGGCTCGGGAGTTACTTCATCGGCTCGTCGATCGTGGCCGAGATGAGCGCGCGGCAGATGCAGACGGTGGCGTCGAGCCATGCCGACAAGTTCTCCACTTACCTCAAGACGATCGAAGCAGACCTGGTCAACAGCGCCGCGACCGACAGTGCCGTGAACGCGGCGCGCGATTTCAGCATCGCCTGGAAGAGCTTCGCCAAGGCGACGCCGCCGGGTGACCCGATTGTGGTGCTGCGGGACGCCTTCATCACCAACAATCCGCATCCGGCCGGCCAGCGCCAACTGCTCGATGTCAACGACAAGGGCCGGACCAACTACGATACCACGCACGACAAGGTGCAAGCGGCATTCCGGCGGCAGCTGGAGATGCGGGGCTATCGCGATTTCTACATGTTCGACACCACCGGGAACCTGGTCTACTCGGTGATGAAGAACGACGACTTCGCGTCCAATTTCGCTGAGGGCGGCGACCTCGCCGCTACCGGGCTGGGCCGGGTGTTCCGCAAGGCGCTGGCGCTCACCGAGCGCGGGCAGGTGGCCTATGAGGATGCGTCAGCCTACGCAATCGCCGGCTCGCCTGCGAGCTTCATCGCCACGCCGATGATCGACGTGCGCGGCAAGCTGATGGGCGTGATGGCGATCGAGATGCCGGTCGCGCCGATCAACCAGATGCTGCAGGAAAACGCCAACCTGGGACAGACCGGCGAGAGCTTCTTCGTCGGCGCCGACAAGCTGCTGCGCTCGGACTCGGTGTTCTCGGAGGCAGACGACACCCTGGTCGCTACCTATGACAACCCAATCGTTGAAGCGGCACTGGCCGGAACGCCGACCACCGGCATCACCACGGATTATCGCGGGGCGCGGATGATCGCGACGGCGACGCCGGTGGAGTTCAACGGCGCCAAGTGGGCGATGGTGACCACCATTGCCGAAGATGAGGCGTTCGCGCCGGTCGTGCAGTTGCGCAACACCATGCTGTTGATCGGCGCCGGGCTGCTGGCTCTTGCGGCGCTGGGCGGCTTCCTATTCTCGCGCAGCATTTCGAAGCCGATCAGCCGGTTGACCGGGACGATGGGGGCGCTGGCTCAGGGCAACCTCGAAGTCGAGGTGAAGGGCGCGGACCGTACCGACGAGATCGGCGACATGGCCAAGGCCGTGCAGGTGTTCAAGGAAAATGCGCTGAAGGTCACCGAGATGACCGAGGGTGAGCGCACCGCCTCGGTGCAGCGCCGGGTCGAGCGTACAGCGATGATGCAGGAGTTGCAGAAAGCGTTTGGCGAGGTCGTGGACGCGGCGATTGCCGGCGACTTCTCGAAGCGGGTCGAGGCCAAGTTCCCGGATGCGGAGCTCAATGCGCTGGCGCATGGGGTGAACGAGCTCGTGGAGACGGTCGATCGCGGCATGAGCGAGACCGGTGAGGTGCTGGCGGCACTGGCGCACACCGACCTGACACAGCGGGTGCGTGGCGACTATCAGGGCGCGTTCCTGCGACTGAAGACCGATACCAACGCGGTGGCCGAAAAGCTCGGGGAGATCGTCACGGGGCTGAAGCAGACCTCGCGGTCGCTGAAGACCGCGACGGGCGAGATTCTGTCCGGTGCCAACGACCTTTCGGAGCGCACCACCAAGCAGGCGGCGACGATCGAAGAGACATCGGCGGCGATGGAGCAGCTGTCGGGTACGGTGCTCGCCAATGCCGAGCGGGCCAAGGATGCGTCCAACGTCGCAGCAACTGTAACCCGCACCGCTGAGGACGGCGGCCGGGTGATGCACCAGGCGACCGAGGCGATGGAGCGCATCACCCACTCCTCGGGCAAGATCTCCAACATCATCGGCATGATCGACGACATCGCGTTTCAGACCAACCTGCTGGCGCTCAACGCCTCGGTGGAAGCGGCGCGCGCCGGCGATGCCGGCAAGGGCTTTGCGGTGGTTGCGGTGGAAGTGCGGCGGCTGGCGCAATCGGCGGCGAGTGCCTCGAGCGAAGTAAAGGCACTAGTCGAGCAGTCGGGCACGGAAGTGAAGGGCGGTTCGAAGCTCGTCGCCGAGGCTGCCGCAAAGCTCGAGGTGATGCTGGTTGCCGCGCGGTCTTCGAACGAGCTGATGGATTCGATTGCCCGGGCTAGCCAAGAGCAGGCTTCGGCGATCGAAGAGGTCAATGCGGCGGTCCGCACGATGGACGAGATGACCCAGCACAATGCGGCGCTGGTGGAAGAAACGAACGCAGCGATCGAGCAAACCGAAGCGCAGGCCACTGAACTGGACCGGATCGTCGAGGTGTTCCGCACCAACGAACAAGCAGCCGTGCGTGCTCCGGAGCCGGCCAAGGGCATCCGGGCGCTGCAGGACAAGGTCCGCTCGGCGGCCAAGTCCTATCTCAGCCATGGCAATGCCGCGGTCGACAAGGACTGGTCCGAGTTCTAGCCGACGGATCAGTAGGCCCACGCGAAAAGTCCAGAAGGGACGAGAATGCGCAAGCTGCACCGGATCATCGCCGCCACCGTCATCGGGGCGCTGCCGCTCGCCGGCGGGCTCTATCTCGGGGCACAGACCGCGGGGAGTATCGATGCGGCGCGGCTCGAGGCCGATGGGGTCCGCTATGCCGGGCTGGTGCTGCCGGAGCTGGTGAGCCTCGCGCGGGACGGGATGCTGCCGGCTGCCAATCCAGCGCTGGCCAAGACGGCCCTCGTGGACGACGCGGCGTTTGGCACTGGAGGGCTGTCGCGGGCCTATGAGGAGTTGAAGGCGGAACTGGCGTCGGACGCTCACCCGGCGGCCGCACGCAATGCTGCGGCCATGCTGGTGGCGCGGATACACGAGAGTTCAGGCCTCGCCGCCGAGGCGGCATCCAGCGATGTTGCGGCGAAGCTGACAGCAGTGCCGCAGGCGGCGAATGCTGCGCCGTTGTCGCCGGCGCTGATGAATGCTGCGCGCTATGCCGTGGCGGTGCTGCCGGCCGAGATCAAGCGGCTTGAAGAGGTGCTGGCGGAGTTCCGAGCGGCAACCGGAAATGCCGGCACGTCAGCGGAGGGCGTGGCCTACACGGCGGCGGCGACTGCGCTGGCCGAGCGGGTGGCAGCAGGCATCGCGGTGATCCCCGATGCCAAGGCGCGTCTCAAGTTCGACTGGACCGGGCTCGACGCGGCGCATGACGCATTCCAGGACGCGGCGCTGGCGCTGGGCCAGGTGTCGCAGGCCGAAATGGGCAAGCTGCTGGAGCAACGGATCGTTGAAGCGGGCGTGCGGCTGAACTGGATCTTCACCGTCAGCGCCGGGCTGGCACTGTTGCTAGGGATCGGCGCCTATCTGGGGCTTGGCCGGGTCGGTCAACCGGCAATTAAGGAAGCTCCCCTATCGTCCACGACGGGGACGAGCGGAGCAGCCGGGCACGACAGCAACGGCAACATGGGGGCCAGGATGGCCAAGACCTCTGCGCAAGCCAAGACCTCCACTCAAAATGGCGGCGGGTTGAAGCTCACCACGGCAATTTCGGCAATGGTATTCCTCGCGGTTACCGTCGCCATCGCGGCAGTGCTGTTCGCGGTGTGGACGATGCTCGCCGCCAACACGCGCGGCACCGCCGACCAGCGGCTGGCGGCGGACCTCAGGATCGCTGCGGCAATCCTCGAGGTGAACCTCCCCAACTCCGATATTTTCTGGAACGAGGCCGGCGAGCTTGAAAAGCTCGAAGCCAAGGCGATGCCGAAGTTCCGCAATCACGACCTGATCGACACGATCGGGCGGGTGACCGGCGATACCGCAACGCTGTTCGTATTCGATCCGGCGACAGAGGATTTCATCCGCAAGTCGACCACCATCCTCGACGACAAGGGCGAACGCATCCTCGAGACGCCGCTGGCGCGCGAAGGCGCCGCCTATCCGGTGGTGATGGCGGGCGAGACCTACCAGGGCGAGGCCAATATCCTGGGCGTGCCTTACTACGCGATCTACCGGCCGATCCAGAACCTCGACAATGAAGTGATCGGGCTGGTGTATGTCGGCATCCCGAAGGCCGAGATCGACGCGGTGGCCACAGATGGGCTGAAAATGCTCGGGCTGGTGGGTGCGGTGGCGGTGCTGGTGATCGGCGCGCTCTCGGTATTCGTCGCCACCCGGCTGATGCGGCCGGTGCCGCGGCTGTCGAAGAGCATGCAGCTGGTGGCCGGCGGCGATCTCGAAAGCGCCATCCCCTATACGGGGCTGCGTAACGAGATCGGCGACATGGCGCGCAATGTCGAAGTGTTCCGCGCCAATGCACTGAAAGTGCAGGAAATGACCGAGGACGAGCGGCTGGCGCTGGCGCAGCGCCGGGCCGAGCGGACCGAGATGATGCAGTCGCTGCAACTGAGCTTCGGCGAAGTGGTGGACGCGGCGACCGCCGGCGATTTCTCGCGCCGGGTGGAGACGCAGTTTGCGGACGATGAACTCAACCGCCTGGCCGGGAGCGTCAACACGCTGGTCGGGACGGTGGAACGGATCATCGGCGATACCGGCGCGGCGCTGGCGGCGTTGGCCGATACTGATCTCACGCACCGGATCGAGGGCAACTACGAGGGGGCGCTCGGGCAGCTGCGCGACGACGCTAACGAGGTGGCGGAAAAGCTCAGCCACATCGTGATGACGCTGAAGCACACCTCGCGCTCGCTTAAGACGGCGACGGGCGAGATCCTGTCGGGCGCCAATGACCTGTCGGAGCGCACGACGCGGCAGGCGGCGACCATCGAAGAGACGAGTGCGGCGATGATGCAACTCGCTGATACGGTACGCGCCAATGCTGAAAAGGCCGAGGATGCGCGCCATGTCGCCGAGGAAGTCAGCCGGACCGCCGAGGCTGGCGGCGCGGTGATGCAGCAGGCCAATGTGGCGATGGAGCGGATCACCCAGTCGTCGTCGAAGATCTCCAACATCATCGGCATGATCGACGACATCGCGTTCCAAACCAACCTGCTGGCGCTGAACGCCTCGGTCGAGGCGGCGCGGGCCGGTGAGGCGGGCAAGGGCTTTGCGGTGGTGGCGATCGAAGTTCGTCGGCTGGCGCAATCGGCCGCACAGGCCTCGAGCGAGGTCAAGGTGCTGATCGAGCAGTCGGGCACGGAAGTGAAGGGCGGCACCAAGTTGGTGGCCGAGGCGGCGGATAAGCTCGGGACGATGCTGGCCGCGGCGCGGCGCTCCAATGCGCTGATGGCGGCGATTGCCGATGACAGCCGGCAGCAGGCCGGATCGATCGACGAGGTCAATGCGGCGGTGCGGCAGCTCGACGAGATGACGCAGCACAACGCTGCGCTGGTTGAAGAGATCAACGCAGCGATCGAGCAGACCGAGGCGCAGGCCGGCGAGGTCGACGGCATCGCCGAGATCTTCACCGTCGCCGAGGTCGCGCCTGGACGTCGGGCGGCCCGATCCAACCACTACCACTCCGAATTTTAGCCCGGATGCCGCTGCGCGTCCGGGTTTTTCTGCGCACGCCGGCGCCCTAGCGGTTCTTGCGTAGAGGGTGCGAAATCCGGCGTTAGTCTATGTGGCAGCAGACTACCGACAGTATCCGCAGAATATCGCGCGAACACAGATCGGCCGGACTGCAGATGGGGCACCTAGAACGGGTGATGCCGGATGGCGAGGCGCGGAGCGGCTGGCTACAGCTTGCGCCGGCGCTGTTCATTGCTCTTGCCACCATTTCGGCGGGTGTCGTCGCATACCACTCCCCGCCTCCGATCGGCGAGATGGGCGTGGTGTTCGCTCCCTGGACCAGTGAAGCGGAAGCCGTCGGGGCGGTGATCGCCGCCGGAGGGCGACTGGTCAATTCGAGCCGGCTGCCGAATGTCCTTATCGCCTATGCCTTCGACGACGCCTTCGAGGCGCGGGTGCGCGCTCGGGGCGCATGGTTCACGGTTGCGGCGCGCGGCCTCTGTGCCCCCGCCGATCAGGGGGAAGTGACATGAGCCTCGAACATTTCCGTCGCCAGGCGGCGACGGCGCTCGCGGTGATGGGGACGGTGCTGGCCCTGGCGGTTGCGGCGGCCGAGATTATCCGATCCGGGGAGCCCGGCATCGGTTCGGCGCTGGCGTTTGGTACGCTCGCGGCGCTGGTCGGGGGCTTCGTGTTGTTCCGGCAGCGTCCGGCGTTTCGTTATCTGGCCGTCTCCGCGTTGATGGCGCAGGTGATGGCGGGGCTGATCGCGATGCGCGGCAGCCCGCTGCAGGTCGACGTCCACATGGCCTTCTTCGCGGCTCTCGCGATGTGTGCGCTGCTCTACGACATCAGGGCGATCATCATCGGGGCGGCGCTCGTCGCGGTGCACCATCTCGGGCTCGGCCTGCTGTTCAGTGAGCTGGTGTTCTACGGCGGCGGCAGCCTCGAGCGGGTGCTGCTGCATGCGGTGATTCTCATTGCCGAGGCCGGGGCGCTGATCTGGATGACCTACAATACCCAGGTGCTGTTGCGGCTCGCGGCGGACAAGTCGAAGGAGGCCGGCGACGAAGCTGAAGCAGCGCGCCGCCATGAGACCACGGCGCGGCAGACGCTGGAGGCGAGCGAGGCGCGGGCCGTGATGATGGCCGGGCTGCAGACGGCGTTCGGACGTGTGGTCGAGGCGGCAGCCGCCGGCGATTTCTCGCAGCGGGTGGAGAGCCGCTTCGCTGACACCGAGCTCAACGCGCTGGCTGGGAGCATCAACAACCTCGTCGCCAATTTCGACCGCGGGCTGTCCGAGACCAGCGCGGTGCTCGCCGCGATGGCCGATGCCGACCTGACGCAACGCGTGACCGGCGAGCATGCGGGCGCCTTTGGCGACCTCAAGGCGGACACCAATGCGGTGGCGACGAGATTGAGCGAGATCGTCGGGCACCTGAAGCACACGTCGTTATCGCTGAAGACTGCGACGAGTGAAATCCTGTCGGGCGCCAACGACCTCGCCGAGCGCACGACGCGACAGGCCGGAACGATTGAGGAAACCAGCGCCGCGATGGTGCAGTTGGCCGACACGGTGCGTGCCAACGCCGAGAAGGCCGAGGATGCGCGGCATGTGGCTGAGGAGGTCAGCCGCACCGCCGAAGCCGGCGGCATGGTCATGCAGCGGGCAAACATTGCGATGGAGCGGATCACTCAGTCGTCTGCCAAGATCTCCAGTATAATCGGGGTGATCGACGACATCGCCTTCCAGACCAACCTGCTCGCCCTCAATGCCTCGGTGGAGGCGGCGCGCGCGGGGGAGGCAGGCAAGGGCTTCGCCGTGGTCGCCATCGAGGTTCGACGGTTGGCCCAATCGGCCGCGAAGGCCTCGTCCGAGGTCAAGGTCCTCATCGAGCAATCCGGCACCGAGGTGAGCGGTGGCACCAAGCTGGTGGCCGAGGCGGCCGAGAAACTCGACGCCATGCTGGCCGCTGCCCGTCGCTCGAACGCGCTGATGGTGGCGATCGCCGATGACAGCCGGCAGCAGGCCGGGTCGATCGACGAAGTGAACGCCGCCGTGCGCCAGCTGGATGAAATGACACAGCACAACGCCGCGCTGGTCGAAGAGATCAACGCGGCGATCGAGCAGACCGAGGCACAGGCGGGTGAAGTCGACGGCATCGCCGAGATCTTCACTATCGATCAGGCGGTCGCCGGTCGCCGCCAGACACGGGCCGCCTGAGCGGTTTCGGCCGCCCATTTCGGCCAAAGTCGGGCCGCGGGCCCTGTCCGTTTGACAGGATGTTAACGATGCCATGCTGAGATCGTCGCGAGACGCAGAACGCATTTCAGCTCGTCGACATTCCAGAAGGACCGCGACCTCTCATGCCCGCCAAGACCAAATTCAAGCTGCCGACGCTGAGGCTTCGGGGCTCAATCATTCTTGCCGCCGCCGCCATTTTCACGGTCGCGATCGGCTCATCGCTTTACTATGTCGTCAGCAGCAACCGCGCCCAGGACCTGGCACAGGCCGACGAAGTGGTCGGCGGGCTGGCCGAGACGCAGTCCGAGACGATCAAGACGTTCCTGACAGGTTTTGCGGTCGCTGCGGATTCGACGGCGCGCACGGCCGAGGCGCTGCTCGTCAATCACGACACGTCGCCTACGACCTACGGTGCGATCGTCAGCAAGCAGCTCGCGAGCCTGCCGGGCGCATTGGGCGTTTACATGATGTTCGCGCCCGAATCAGCGCTCTATGCGCGCCCGACATTTGCCGGCTCTCATTTCCTCATCACCGGCAACCACGTCGGCATCCTTGCCGAGAACAAGGCTGACGGTACGGTGGGCTACGGCTCGCTGGATAGCCCGGCCGGTTTCGACAGCTGGTTCACTGGCCCGTTGAAGGCTGGTGTCGCCGCGATTTCCGGGCCGGACAATATCGAGGGCAAGCTCTACACCAGCTTCACCAACATCATCAAAGACCCTCAAGGCAAATCGGTGGGCATGAGCGGTGTTGCGTTCGACTCGGCGGTGCTCGCGTCCAAGCTTGGTACCGAGCCGCCAATGGGCACAGGTTTCATGGGCATCATCAACCAGCGCAACGTCTGGGTACTGAACCCTGATCCGACGCTGATCGGCACCGAGGTGACCGAGCCGTGGGCGATCGAGGCGATCACCGCGATGGTCTCCTCCGACACGTTCTCCTCGACCGGCGAAGCCGCCGGCCAGACCTGGAAGATGAACGCCCGCAAGGTCGATCTACCGGGCGCTGATGCTTCATGGACGGTGGTCGTCGCGGTGCCGCAGTCTACACTGCTCGCCGACTCCGAGGCGCAGTTGCTCAACCTCCTGATCGGCGGTGCGGTAATCCTCCTTGTCGGACTCGTCGCCTTCGCTTGGCTCGGCACTTCGATTGCCAAGCCGGTGAACCGGATGACCGGCGTGATGCGCAAGATCGCCGATGGCGACTACCAGGTGGACGTGCCGTACGGCGCCCGCCGCGACGAAATCGGGGATATGGCGAAGACCGTCGAAGTGTTCCGTGAGAACGGGCTGAAGGTGGCCGAGATGACCGAGGCGGATGCCGCGCGGATCATTCGCGACCAGCAGGCGCGTAGCGAGATGATGGCCGAACTGCAGAAGGCGTTCGGTCAGGTGGTCGATGCCGCTGTGGCGGGTGATTTCTCGCAGCGCGTCGAGACCGAATTCCCCGACGCCGAACTCAACGCCATTGCCGGCTCGATCAACAACCTGGTGGCGACGGTGGATCGTGGTCTCGGCGAGACCGGTGAAGTGCTGGCGGCGCTTGCCGACACCAACCTCACCAAGCGCATGGAAGGCCAGTACGAAGGCGCTTTTGCGCGTCTGCGTGACGACACCAATGCGGTGGGCGACAAGCTGAGCCAGATCGTCGGCCAGCTCAAGGAGACCTCGCGCTCGCTGAAGACGGCGACAGGCGAAATCCTCTCGGGTGCCAACGACCTGAGCGAGCGCACCACCAAGCAGGCAGCGACGATCGAGGAGACCTCGGCGGCGATGGAGCAGCTTTCGGCCACCGTGCTGCAGAACGCCGAACGGGCTCGCGAGGCGAGCGAAGTGGCGAGCACCGTCACCCGCACTGCCGAAGAGGGCGGGCAGGTGATGGGGGATGCCAACTCGGCGATGGAGCGGATCACCCAGTCGTCCGCAAAGATCTCCAACATCATCGGGCTAATCGACGACATCGCTTTCCAGACCAACCTCCTGGCGCTCAACGCTTCGGTGGAAGCGGCGCGTGCTGGCGATGCCGGCAAGGGCTTTGCGGTGGTTGCCGTGGAAGTGCGGCGGCTGGCGCAGTCGGCGGCCAGTGCGTCGTCGGAAGTGAAGGCATTGATCGAGCAGTCGGGAACCGAGGTGCGCAGCGGCTCGAAGCTGGTGGCCGACGCGGCGGCACGGCTCGTCGCCATGTTGGAAGCGGCGCGTTCGAGCAACGTGCTGATGGACGGTATCGCCCGCGACAGCCGCGAACAGGCTTCGGCGATCGAAGAGGTGAACACTGCAGTGCGCCAGCTCGACGAGATGACGCAGCACAACGCGGCACTGGTCGAGGAGACCAACGCGGCCATCGAGCAGACCGACGGGCAGGTGAACGAACTCGACCGGATCGTCGACATCTTCACCATTTCGGGCGCTCCGCAGGCCAAGGTTGTGCCGATGGCGACGCCGGCCCGCGGCATCAAGGGCTTGCAGGAGCGGGTGAAGAAGGCCGCCAGCTCATATCTGAGCCACGGCAATGCCGCGATCGACAAGGACTGGTCGGAATTCTGACCAGTCTAAATAAACCCTGACACCCGGTGTCAGGCCAAGTGTGCGAAACCCTCTCCTCGTCAACCGGAGAGGGTTTTTTCATGACCGGGACACTCGAACTCGTCACCTTCCGCCTGGTGCGCGGCAGCGGCGCTCAGTTCATCGATGCCAACGCTGCGATCAGCGACTGGCTGAAGCGGCAGCCGGGGTTCGTATCGAGGCACCTAGCTGAGCGCGACGACGGCAGTTATGTCGACATCGTGTTCTGGCAGACGCACGAAGCGGCACTGGCGGCGAGCGGCAAAATCATGGAAGAGATGGCCCAGAGTGAGGCCATGACCATGATCGATCCCATGAGCCTCGAGATGACCCATGGCAATATCCGACTCTCGGTCGACTGAAGTGGTCGCCGACCTGCTGCAAATCCTGCGGCCGTTCCCCGAGCCGATCGCAACGCTGGCGAGTGACCTGGCGCTGACGCTGCTGTCGGTGCGGCCGGACCTCGAGGGCAAGGCGCGGCTGGGGTGGGGTTCGGTGAACTATCGGCACCCGAAAGCGGGGTTCGTCTGCGCGATCTTTCCAATGGAAGATCACGTTTCGCTAGTGTTCGAGCATGGAAGACTGCTGAGTTCGCCGCTGCTCGAGGGGGACGGCAAGCAGGTGCGTTACATCCGGTTCGAACCGGGCGCCGAAATCCCCGAGGACGAGATCGCGATCCTGTTGGCCGAGGCCATTGCGCTCAAAGCGTGAGCCGTGCAGAAAACCGGGACATTCTCTCGGAGAACTCGCATGGCGCGTATCGGGCTCGTGGCGCACGACGACAAGAAGGACGAACTGGTCGCCTGGGCCAAGGTGAACCGGGACAAGCTGGCGCTCCATGAGCTGTGGGGTACCGGTACATCGGGCGGCCGCGTCACCGACGGTACCGGCCTGCCGGTGACCCGCCTGTTGAGCGGGCCGCTCGGTGGTGATGCGCAACTTGGGGCGATGATCGCCGAGGGGCGGCTCGATGCGCTGATCTTTTTCCAGGATCCGCTGACCGCCATGCCCCATGACGTCGACATCAAATCGCTGACCCGGCTGGCGACTTTGTACAACATTCTGTTCGCTCCGAACCACAAGACCGCCGATGCGGTGCTCGCGGCGCTTTGACCGTCTGGTCAAAGTCTCCACAACCCTATAAGAGCCGCCCCCAATCGATTGCGGTGCTTGGTTGACCGGTGTTTGTGCATATGCGCAGATGACCGCAAAACCGGCATAAGCCGCGAATAAGAACTATTCATCAGGACGGGGGCGGGGTGTCCTTCGACGCAGTCATCGACGTGCAGAACGTCAGCAAGCGCTTTGGCGGCTTGCGCGCAGTCAACGATTGTTCGCTACGGGTCGAGCGTGGCTCGATTACCGGGCTGATCGGGCCGAATGGCGCGGGTAAATCGACGCTGTTCAATCTGGTGGCCGGCAATATTGTGCCCGATAGCGGCAGGATCATCTTCGACGGTCAGGATGTTACGAGGCTGAAGCCACACCAGCTATTTTATCGTGGCATGCTGCGCACGTTCCAGATCGCGCACGAATTCTCCAATATGACGGCGCTCGAGAACCTGATGATGGTGCCCTCGAAGCAGGCCGGCGAAAGCCTTGTCGCTACCTGGCTGATGCCCGGCGCGGTGAAGGCCAGCGAACATCACGTGCGGCAGAAGGCGCTCGACGTAATCGATTTCTTGAAGCTCGGGCACGTGAAGTACGAGCTCGCGGGGAACCTGTCGGGCGGGCAAAAGAAGCTACTGGAGCTGGGTCGCACCATGATGGTCGATGCCAAGGTGGTGCTGCTCGACGAAGTGGCGGCCGGCGTCAATCGCACCTTGCTGCAGGACCTTGCGGCCAATATCGAGCGGATGAACCAGGAGCTCGGCTACACCTTCTTCGTCATCGAGCACGACATGGACCTGATCGGGCGGCTTTGCGACCCGGTGATCGTCATGGCGCAGGGCGAGAAGATCGCCGAGGGTCCGATGAGCGAGATCCGCGCCAATCCAGAGATTATCGAGGCCTATTTCGGCTCTCCGGTGGGGGCGGCGTAATGGCGTTGCTGGAAATCAAGGACGTCGTCGGCGGGTACGGCGGCGCGCCGATCCTCAATGGTGTCAACATCGCCATCGAGCAGTCCGATATCGGGGTGATCGTCGGGCCGAACGGGGCCGGCAAGTCGACGACGCTGAAGGCGATCTTCGGGCTGTTGAAGGTCACCGAAGGCTCGATCCTGTTCCGTGGCGAAGAGATCCAGAACTCGCTGCCGGACCGGCTGGTGCCCAAGGGACTGAGCTTCGTGCCGCAGGAAAAGAACGTCTTCACCTCGATGAGCGTCGAGGAGAACCTCGAAATGGGGGCGTTCACTCGAACCGACGACTTCAAGCCGACGATGGAATGGGTCTACGATATGTTCCCGGTGCTGCGCGAGAAGCGCCGGCAGCCCACGGGCGAACTGTCGGGCGGGCAGCGCCAGATGGTCGCCATGGGCCGGGCGCTGATGAGCCAGCCCAAGCTGCTGCTGCTCGACGAGCCTTCGGCGGGCCTGAGCCCGCGCTACGTGCTCGAAATCTTCGAGCAGATCGTCAAGGTCAACAAGGCGGGCGTCGCCGTCCTGATGGTCGAGCAGAACGCGCGGCAGGCGCTGGCCTTCGCCTCGCGCGGCTTCGTGCTCGCCACTGGCAAGAACCGCTTCACCGGCACGGGCGCCGAGCTCATTGCCGATCCCGAAGTCGCCAAGAGCTTCTTGGGGGGCTGAGGGCAAATGAACGAACTGATCTTCTTTTTCAACAATGTCATCGTCGCCGGCGTCGTGCTGGGCTCGATCTATGCGGTGGGCGCCATCGGCGTGACGCTGATCTTCGGCATCCTCAGGTTCGCGCATTTTGCCCATGGCGACATGATGACCATGGGGGCGTTCATCGCCTTCCTTCTCGCCATGGCGGCGACGGCGCTCGGTATCACTACGCCGGTCGTTCCCACCGGGTTCCTGGTGCTGCCGATCGCGATGATCCTGGCTGCGGTCATCGCGCTGGGGCTCGACAAGGGATTTTATGCGCCGCTGCGGAAACGTGGCGCACGGCCGGTCACTATGCTGATCGCCTCGATCGGCGTGACGCTGATCATCCAGGGTGTGATCCGGCTGTTCTTCGGCTCAGGCACTTACTCGTTCTTCGAGACCGAACAGAAGCAGTTGATCCGCATTCCGGTACCGCTTGAAGGCGTGACGCGGACGATCAATTTCACCCAGCCGCAACTGCTGATGGTGCTGTGCACTGCGGTGGCGGTGTTGGCGCTGCACTTGTTCCTTACCCGTTCGCGGCTGGGCAAGGCGATGCGCGCCATGGCCGACAATGCCGATCTGGCACAGGTTTCGGGCATCAATACCAAGCTGGTGGTGCGGGTGACCTGGATCATTGCCGGCTCGCTCGCGGCGATGGCCGGCACCATGCTGGCGCTCGACGTCAACCTGAAGCCGGATCTGGCATTCAACATCGTCTTGCCGATCTTCGCGGCGGCGATCGTCGGCGGGCTCGGCCAGTCCTATGGCGCCATCGCCGGGGGCTTCCTGATCGGCTTTGCCGAGACGCTGGCGATCTTCAACTGGTCGGTGCTGCTCAGGCCGATTTCCGGGATCATCCCGTTCGAGATCCCGGCAACGCTGGCGATCGTTCCGACCGAGTACAAACTCACGGTGGCCTTCGTGATCCTGGTGGTGGTGCTGCTGTGGCGCCCGACCGGTATCTTCAAGGGAGCACAGACATGATCGCGCGTCGTTCGCTCCTGATGTTCGCCGGGCTGTTCGTGCTGTTCACGGTGATCGGCTGGTTCCTCGGCGCGGCCAACATCTCGCTGCTACTGGTGCAGAGCTTCGCCTATGCACTGATCGCGCTCGGCCTCAACATCCAGTGGGGCTACGGCGGGCTGTTCAACTTCGGCATCATGGGCATGCTGATGGTGGGCGGCGCGGCGGTGACCTTCGTGTCGTACCCGATGAACGACGTGTTCTGGGCGTCCGAAGGCCCGCTGATGCTGGGCAAGGCGCTGATGGCGTTCCTCGCTGGGTTCCTGCTGGTCTGGGGCGCTCGGCATGCCGACCGCTTCGGCATCAGGGGACGCTGGAGGACCGCGCTGATCGTGCTCGCCTGGCTCGTCGCCTACATCGTCTATCGCAGCCAGATCGATCCCGCGGCGGCCTATATCGAGGACAAGGCTAATGGCGGTTGGATTGGTGGGCTTGGCCTCCATCCGGTCCTCGGCTGGCTGTTCGGCGGCATTCTCGCGGCGGGTGTCGCCTATGTCGTCGGCAAGATCTGCCTTGGGCTGAGGACCGACTATCTCGCCATCGCCACGATCGGCATCTCGGAGATCATCCGGGCGCTGCTCAAGAACATGGATTGGCTGACGCGCGGGACGCTGACCGTGTCGCCGATCCCGTGGCCCACGCCGATCCCTCAGGACTTGCAGGCGGGGGGCATGCCGATCTCGGAATCGTTCATCTATGCGCGACTGGGCTTCCTAGCGCTGGTCGTCGTCATCCTCGCCGTGGCGTTCTTCCTCGTGCAGCGTGCCTATGGCGGGCCGTGGGGCCGGATGATGCGGGCGATCCGCGACAACCACATCGCCGCGGCCTCGATGGGCAAGAACGTGACGCGCCGCCAGCTCGAGATTTTCGTGCTCGGCTCGGTGCTGATGGGCATCGGCGGCGCCATGCTGGTGTCGTTCCAGCAGATCTACGATCCGGGCGCCTATCAGCCGATCAACCACACCTTCCTGATCTGGGTGATGGTGATTGTCGGTGGCGCCGGTAACAACTGGGGCGCGGTGTTCGGCGCGCTGCTGATCTACATGACCTGGATGATTTCCGATCCCGTGTCGCAGTGGCTGTTCAACGGCATCTCGAACTGGTCGACCGATATGGGCTGGGGTGCGATCCCGGAAATCCAGTCGCGCGCCAGTCAGATGCGCGTGCTGGTGCTCGGCGTGGTGATCACCATCGCCCTCCGCTATGCGCCGCGCGGCTTGATCCCTGAGGTAGTGAAGCGCGAGGTTTAGTCCGAATTTGGACTCCCCCTTGTATGTTGTCCGGATTTGGACTATATCTTGATCCGGACAAGGAGCGCGTCATGCAGTTCGGTTTCCGCGAAAAGCCCCAGGCCGGTTTTGAACCGGCCATCCCTGCCGGGGAGAAGATTGTCGATTTCGGTCGCTTCTCGGCGGTCAACCGGCGTCGGCTGAGTGGGCCGGCGCTGCGCACCTTCCTCGTCATCGCCGAGCAGTGGGGCCTGAACGAGGAACAGCGGCGGCTGGTGCTCGGATATCCGTCGCGCTCGACCTACCACCATTGGGCGAAGCTGGCGCGTGAGCAGCAGCCGTTCACCCTCGACGTCGATGCGCTACTGCGGATTTCGGCGGTGTTCGGCATCCATCAGGCGCTTGGTGTGCTGTTCGCCGATGCGGCGGATGCGGTGCGCTGGCTCAAGGGGCCGCATAGGGCACCGGTGTTCGGCGGGCAGCCCCCGCTGGTGCTGGTCGTTTCGGGCACGCAGGACGGACTGATGGCGGTGCGGCGCTTCCTCGATGCGGCACGCGGCGGGCTATACATGCCGCCCAACGCGCTCGACGCGGCGTTCACCCCCTACGAAGACAGCGACATCGTCATCAGCTGATGCACTCGCCCACCCCGCAGCCGAGCTATCGGCTGATCCCGTCGCGGTTTCCGCCGATCGGGTTATTCGACACCGTCGCTACCGCTGCCGACGCCGAGGCAGTGATGGAGTTGACCGGCTGGACCAACGACCGGCTGGTTAAAGAGCGGCTGGCGCGCCTGCCCGCCAGCGAGTGGGTGTTCGGCCGGGCCAATTCCAGCATCGTGATGGCGTCGTTCCTGCATGCGGCACCCAGCGGCGGACGGTTCAACGGCCCGGATCTCGGGGCGTGGTATGCGTCGGCGTCGATAACGACAGCGATTGCCGAGGTTGGGCACCACCTGCGGCGCGAGGCGCTGGCGCGCGGGCTCGAGGCGATGCAGCGGGTCTATCGCAGCTATTCGGCGCGGCTTGAAGGCAGCTATCGCGATATCCGCGGGAGCGAGCCGGAGCTGCATGCGTCGGACAGCTACGCGGCGGGGCAGGCGTTTGGGGAGGAATTGCGGGCATCCGGCGAGGATGGCGTGCTCTATGACAGCGTGCGGCACCAGGGCGGCAGCAACGTCTGCGCCTACCGGCCAAACAAGGTGCTCGACGTCGTGCAGGCGGAGCATTTCGAGGTGGGCGTCAGTGTGGGCGAACGCCGCATCGAGGCGAAGCGGCTCGGCGGCTAGGCGATGCTTGCCAGCAGGGCTCGAACGGCGCGGGGCAGGTCGCGCTCGACGTTGGGGCGGTGCGAGGCAAATTCGGGTCGCGACAGCACGCGTTCGGCCACCGGCGCCGGGTGCGCGCCGGGCCAAATGCCGGCCACCAGTGCACCGATCATGGTGACGGCCCAGAACGCATCCTCAGCCGACGCCCGGGGAAGGCGGGTCCGCAGCGCGGCAGCGATCTCGGCCGCCATGCCGCCCATGGTCCGCTTCACCATGACGATAGTCTCTTCCGAGACATTGGCTTCGAGCGTGCTCGAGAGGATGGAGGTGAGTTGCCCGAGGCGGGCGCGCGAAGCGAACTGGGTGGCGACCGCCTGAGCCAGCGCATCGAGGTCGTCCTCCGGCGTGGCGGCGATCGCGGCGGCGAGGGCCGGTACGAGCTGGCCCATCTCGTCGAAGAACAGGCTCAGCAGCACCTCTTCGCGGCTCTCGAAGTAGCGGTAGACGTTGGACTTGGTGAAGCCGGCGCGGGTGGCGATGGCGTTGAGGCCGGCGCCAAGTGGCCCCTGCGCATCGAACAGCTCGGCCGCCGCCGCGAGCAGGGTCTCGCGGCGGGCCTGGATTTCCTTGGGTTTGCGGGCCCGCTGGAAGGTCGTGGTGCTCATCAGATTGTGGTGCGGCGCTCCGCTGTCGCTGTCAAGCGGCAGCCGTGGCGAGCGCCGGGAAGCGGATACCGCCTAGTTGCTCGGAGACTTCCCACAGCCTGCGGGCAACCGCGAGATCGAGCGACCGGGCGGGCGCGGAGGCTTCGCCGGGACGGCCACGGATTTCGAACAGGCCCTGCGGACCATAATAGCCGCCGCGTTTGGCGTGCGGGTCGGTCGCCGCCATCAGGGTCGGCAGCGCCCCCAGTGGCACCGGCTGGAACAGCACCGAGAGATAGCGCCGCGCAAGACCGGCCGGGCTCGCGTCGCCCATGCCGTTGACGACAAGCTCGGTTCGCGCGACGCCGGGGTGGGCCGCCATACTGGCGACCCCCCAGCCATTGGCATCGCTTCGCCGCTGCAATTCGAACCCAAACATCAGGCAGGCGAGCTTGGTCTGGCTGTAGGCAACCATCGGCTTGTAGTCACGCTCCGACTGCAGATTGGCGAAGTCGATCTTCCCCTGCTGCGCCGCCACGCTGGCGAGCGGCACCACGCGGGCCGCAGGCGCCGCCATCAGCAGCGGCAGCAGCCGCGCCGTCAGTGCAAAGTGCGACAGGTAATTAGTGGCGAACTGCAGCTCGAAGCCATCGCGCGTCTGCTCGCGCTGCGGCGGTGCCATGACGCCGGCATTGTTGACGAGGATGTCGAGGTGGTCATGCGCAGCGGCGAAGCGCTCGGCGAAGGACACGACATTGGCGAGGGCGGACAGGTCGAGGCCTTCATACGAGATATTGGCGCGCGGCACCTCGGCGCGGATGCGCGCGAGGGCGGCGGCGCCCTTCTCGGCATTGCGGCCGGTGAGCACGACTTCGGCGCCGGCACGGGCGAGAGCCAGCGCGGTTTCGAAACCGAGGCCGCCGGTGGCGCCGGTGATGAGGGCGAGCTTGCCCGATTGATCCGGAATGTCCTTGGTCGACCAGCCCACGGCTGCACCTCAATAAGAGAACGATGGTCTGTAATTAAGAGACCGGCGGTCTTCTTTCAAGATGCGGGCAAAAGAAGAAGGCCCGGGATCGCTCCCGGGCCTTCGAATTATCGGAGCCAGAGGCCTCCGGGCGGGGTGCTTACTTCACCGGGCCCACTTCCACGAACTTGCCGTCCTGCACGGCGACTTCAACGATGATGCCGTCCACGTCGCCGGCCTTGTCGAAGTCGGCAGGGCCGCCGGCGCCATCATAGTCGATGTCGGTGCCGGCCTTGATCAGCTCGAGAGCCTTGGCCCACTCGCCGGGCACGATCTTCTCGCCGGGAGCCGAAGCGACCTCACGCAGAGCGGCCGAGAGGCCTTCGCGCTTGGCCGAACCGTTCTTCTCGACCGCCAGGGCGAGGAGGAACGCGGCGTCATAGGCCTGCGGGGCGTAGGTCGCCGCCGGGTCCTGGCCGGCTTCGGTGGCCAGCTTCTTGTAGGCGTCGGCCGAGGCGCCGGTATAGGCGCCGGCGCGGGTGGCGATAATCTTGCCATTGACGGCAGCCGGATCGAGGCCGACCACCAGGTCATCGCCGATCATCCCGTCGCCGCCGACGTAAGCGGTGAACTCACCGGCTTCGATGGCCTGCTGCAGGACGGTCTTACCCGAGCCCGAAGCGTAGGCGAGGATCACGAGGTTCTGCGAGCCGCCCGAGGACAGCTGGCCGAGCTCGGCGCGATAGTCGGCCTTGCCGTCTTCATGCGCGACGTTGGCCGACACAGTGCCGCCATTGGCGGTGAACTGGGCGACGAACACGTCGGCGAGGCCCTTGCCGTAGTCGTTGTTCACGTAGGTGACGGCAACGTCCTTGATCCCCTTGGAGATGAGGAGGTCCGCCAGCTTCACGCCCTGGAACGCGTCCGACGGGGTGGTGCGGAAGACGAGGTCGTTGTCTTCGAGCGTGGTGAGCGCCGGTGCCGAAGCCGACGGCGAGATCTGCACGACGCCGCCCGGGATACCGGCAGCGGTGGCAGCGCCGATGGTGGCGCCGGTGCAAAAGGCGCCGACGATGGCGGTCACCTGGTCGGTGTTGACGAGCTTGTCAGCGGCCGGGCCGGCGACCGACGGGTCGCAGGCAGAGTCACCGGTGATCGAAACGATCTTGCCGCCGAGGATACCGCCCTGGGCGTTCACCTGGTCGAAGGCCAGCTGGGCGCCGGCAACGATCGGCGGAGCCAGGCTCTCGATCGGGCCGGTCAGATCGCCGAGAATGCCGAGCTTGACGTCTTCGGCGAGCGCCGGGACCGCGAGACCGAGCACGGTCGCGGCAACGGCGAGGCCAAGGATGCTGAATTTGTTCATGATGTCCCTCTGTACAGTTGCCCCGCCATGCGGCGTTGTTACCGGCCATCTCCGTCGGAGCAACAATCAATGGGGGCACAACCCATGCCCCGCTGGTGGCGATATTGCATAAATTGCGAAGGCGAGTCATCCCGCTTTTGATCAGACGGTAAAAGCTTCCGAGGCATTTGTCTTCGCCGGTTCCGGCCCTATAAGTTCCACCAGCAAATCCGCCCTCGCGCCCGGTCCGATGACAAAGCTCATTCGCTGCCTTTCAGTTCTCGTCGTCGCGCTCTTCATGGGCAGCGCCATGGCACAGGAATCTGTTCAGACGCTGAAGGCGCCGGGCGAAGGCGTGCCGGCCGACGCGACGATCGGCGAAGCCCCGCCGGCTCCTCCGCCGCCGCCCTGCGGCACGCAGCAGGTGGCGATTGCCCGGATGGCGTGGCCGTCGGCGGCGCTGCTGGCTGAAATTCACTCGCGGCTGCTGACCGCCAACTATCTCTGCAACGTCATGGTGCAGGACGGCGATCTCGCCGCGACGGGCTCATCGATGGGCGCGACCGGGCAGCCGGCGGTGGCGCCGGAGCTGTGGATCGGGCGCATCGCCGATATCTGGAATGCGGCGATGAAAGGCCAGAAGGTGCGGCAGGCCGGCGCGCCTTATGCCGATACGGTGTTCGAGGGCTGGTTCGTCCCCGACTACGTCGCGACACAGTGGCCGGAGGTCATGACGATAGACGGGCTCAAGGCCCACGCTGCCGATTTCGGCGACGGCAATGGCCGCGGCAAGTTCATCTCGTGCCCGATCGACTGGGGCTGCGCGGTGGTCAACCGCAACATGCTGCGCGCCTATGGGCTCGATCAGAGCTTCGACATCGTCGAGCCGGCCAACCGGTTTGAACTCGATACGCTGATCGCCGAGGCGGTGGGGCGGAAGGAGCCGATCCTGTTCTACTACTGGCAGCCCAACGCGGTGCTGGCGCAGTTCGCGTTCAAGCCGGTGATGCTGGCGGCCTATGATCGTGACGCG
>JBKJMF010000371.1:0-9684 GCA_046596525.1 Devosia sp.
GCGATCGAGCTGGCGGCTCAGTTGTCGACTGATCCTGTTCAGCAGGCGCAGATCATCGAGATCAGTGACACCATCAAGGCCTGCGAGCAGTTTACGACCGCGGCGATCACCGCGTTCCCAGTCCCGGCCAGCGCCAACTAAGGCGCCGGCCAAAATCTGCCCAGCCCGATGGCAGGCTTCAGCCTCACGGTTCGTGTGCGGCTAGGGTGAAATTTTGGGCGGCGTCGATCAGGCGGGCCACGCGTGGACCGACGTCGAGGCACGGCAACGATCCCCGGCAGAGGGTGATGGGTCGTGAGTTGGGTTCGGCCGATTTGGGACGGCCGAGCGCGCATTCCCGGGGCGGGAGAGGATGTGGTCGCTTGGTCGATTTCAAGGCTGCGCGCTAATGGGCTAAGTGACGGAGCGTTCCTTGAGAATTTTTCTCTCGTCCGACCTGGGGGCCGTGGTCCCTTTCGAGCGTCGCGACGCTAAAAGCGAACTTCAGCACGGTTTGCCGTTGCTGATGAAGGATGGCATCCCGGCCCTGCCCAAAGCTTCGGGGAGAACGGCCCTCCATGATTTCATCAAGCGGACCATCGATATAGCGTTGTCCGCGACGGCAATGGTAGTGCTGTCGCCGACGCTGATTGCCCTGGCGATCGCGGTCATGCTCTCCAGCCCAGGACCGATCCTGTTTCGGCAATGGCGGACGGGGCGGAATGGCGTACCCTTTCGCATCTACAAGTTTCGCACCATGCGGCAGGATGCCTGTGATCCGGCTGGTGTGCGTCAGGTGACGGCAAACGACCCGGGGTTGACGCCGCTTGGCAGGTTCATGCGGTCAAGAAGCCTCGACGAATTGCCGCAACTGTTCAACGTGCTGCGCGGGGAAATGTCGCTGATCGGGCCACGTCCGCACGCGATCGGCATGAAGGCGGCCGGCGTGCTGTATGAGGAACTGGTGCCCTACTACGATCTGCGTCACGTCGTGCGGCCGGGCCTGTCAGGTTGGGCTCAGGCTAACGGGCTGCGCGGACCCACAACCAGCGCGGCGTCGGCGACCAGTAGAATAGATCACGATATTGCATACATCCAGAACCAGTCATTACTGCTCGATTTCAAGATCATCTTGCGGACCATAAAGAGCGAGTTCCTCTCCGGATCAGGTTGCTGATCGGCTCACGGAACACACGGGTGCGATGCACCCGGCCCTTCTGGCGGTGACCCGGCACTCAATGACCCAGCGGCGTGGCCGCAATCATCGTCACTTACCGATATAGCGCCCTTTTCTTTTTCGCTCGATCCGCCTAGAGGTGTCGGGCGAGTGAAGGGAAGCCTGATGCCGAAGACGGACATTGCCCGGCGGGTCTACAACCATACCTGGAAGCTCGATCCGATCGTGCGGAGCCTGCTCGATACGGACTTCTACAAGCTGTTGATGCTGCAGATGATCTGGGGGCTTTACCCCAAGGTCGACGCCACTTTCTCGCTGATCAATCGCAAGACCTCGGTCCGGCTTGCCGACGATATCGACGAGGGCGAATTGCGCGCCCAGCTGGACCATGCGCGTACGCTCCGCTTCGGCAAGAAGGAGATGATCTGGCTGGCGGGTAACAGTTTTTATGGTTCGAAGCAGATTTTCTCGCCGGAGTTCCTGCGCTGGCTCGCCGGGTTCCGGTTGCCGGACTATCACCTCGAAAAGCGCGACGGGCAGTATGAGCTGACCTTCCACGGCAAGTGGATCGAGACCACGATGTGGGAGATTCCGGCGCTGGCGATCATCAACGAGCTGCGCAGCCGGTCGGCGCTGAAGGGCTACGGGCCGTTCGCGCTGGATGTGGTCTACGCGCGGGCCAAGGCCAAGATGTGGGAGAAGGTGGAGCGGCTGAAGCAGCTGCCGGAACTCCGCATCTCGGACTTCGGCACGCGCCGGCGGCATTCGTTCCTGTGGCAGCGCTGGTGCGTCGAGGCGCTGAAGGAAGGGCTGGGGCTCGAAGTGTTCACCGGCACCTCCAATGTGCTGCTGGCGATGGACAATGATCTCGAGGCGCTGGGGACCAACGCGCATGAGCTGCCGATGGTGCTGGCTGCGATCGCGCCGAACGAGGAGGCGCTGAAAGAGGCGCCTTACCAGGTGTTGCAGGACTGGGAGAGCTATTACGGCGGCAACCTCAAGATCGTGTTGCCGGACTCATTCGGCACCGCCGCGTTCCTGCGGGATGCGCCTGACTGGGTCGCCGACTGGACCGGCTTCCGGCCCGACAGCGCGCCGGCGATCGCTGGCGGCGAGACGATCATCGACTGGTGGAAGGCGCGTGGGCGCGACCCCAAGGACAAGCTGCTGATTTTCTCCGATGGGCTCGACGTCGACATGATCGAGGAGGCCTACCACCACTTCCACGGACGGGTGCGCATGGCGTTTGGCTGGGGCACCAACCTTACCAACGATTTCTCGGGCTGTTCGCCTTGGCCGAACCCGCGGCTTGAGCCGATCTCGCTGGTGTGCAAGGTCAGTGAGGCTGACGGCCAGCCGGCCGTGAAGCTCTCGGACAATCCCGAGAAGGCCACCGGCGACGCGGCGGAGATCCGCCGCTACATCAGGATTTTCGGCGACAAGGGCCGGGTCTCCCACAAGGTTACCGTCTAGCAGACAGCCTATTTTTCGTCGCGGGCATCGAACCGGAAAAGTCAGCAACTTTTCCTGATCCCGCTTAGTCTCTGAGGTCTTATGCGCTATTCCGCCTGCATCGAGTGGCTGTTCGCCACCGAAGAACCAGACGTTGCCAACCGGGTCCGTGCGGCCAAGGCCGCGGGGCTCGACGCTGTCGAGTTCTGGCGCTTTTCCAACAAGGATTGCAGCGCCATCAGGCAGGCGCTCGACGAGACCGGATTGACGCTGGCGGGAATCCTCTGCGAGCCGATCGCGCCGCTGACCAACCCGGAATCGCACCAGTCGTTCCTCGAAGGGGTGCGGACCTCATTGGCGGCAGCACTGCAGCTCGGCGCCAAGGTGATCATCGCGCAGGCCGGCGACAACCAGCCGGGCGTGGCGCGCGCGGCGCAGCATGCGGCGATCGTCAAGGTGTTGAAGGAAGCGGCGAAGCTGCTGGAGGGTTCGGGGGTGGTGCTGGCGCTCGAGCCGCTCAACGACCGGGTCGATCATCCGGGCTACTACCTCACCTCCACCCAGGAGGGGCTCGACATCGTCGACGAGGTCGGCCGGCCCGAGGTCAAGCTGCTCTATGACATCTACCACGCAGCGGTGATGGGCGAGGAGATCGAGGTGCTCGCCGGCCGGCTCGACCGGGTGGTGCATGTGCACCTCGCCGACACCCCGGGCCGCGGCGAGCCGGGCAGTGGGCGCATGGACTATGTAGAGCGGCTCGAGTGGCTAGCGGCGCAGGGCTATGATGGCCTGGTCGGTCTCGAATACAAGCCGAGCGGGCCGACGGTGGAGACGCTCCGGTTTCGGGAAGCGGTGTAGCTCAGTCCTCGGCTTCGCCCTTCAGCCAGTAGCCCGCAGCGCGGATGTAGTCGTTGTTGAAGCCGCGGGCGACGAGGTGGTGGCGGAGCGACTTGGCCATCAGCGCCTCACCGGCGACAAAGGCGAAGCCGTCGCCCTTGGGGAAGCCGATCTCGGCAACTGCAGGCAGGATCAGGTTCTCGGCGCCGGCCTCGCGGCCATTGCGGTGGATCCAGTGAATCTCGACAGGCGAGTTGGTCTCGAAGCGCTGCTCGTCGGCGGCTTCGGGCACTTCGATGATGGCGATGGCGGGCTTGTTGGCCGGTAGTTCCTCGATGCGGCGGCCGATGGCAGGCAGGGCGGTTTCGTCGCCGGCGATGAGGTACCAGTCGAACGCCTCGGGAACGTGGATCGAGCCGCGCGGACCGCCGATCATCAACTGGTCGCCGGGCTTTGCTTGGGCCGCCCATTCGGAGGCGGGGCCATCGCCATGCAGCACGAAATCGAGATCTAGTGTCAGGGCCACCGGGTCGAAGTAGCGCGGGGTGTAGTCGCGCAGGAAGGGCTTCGGCACCTCATCGGGCCAGGCGAGGCCATCGGGCAACCGCTCCGGCCGGGGCAGCGGCTTGCCGTCGGAGGGCAGGAACACCTTCACATGGTCGGCGTGACCGGGCGACTGGAAGCCTTCCAGTTCCGGGCCGGCGAGCCGGATGCGGCGCATGTGCGGTGTGATGTCGGTGACGGACGCAACCGTGAGGATGCGGATGCGGGTTTCGAGGCGGATGCGCTCGAGTGATCTATTCATGACTTCCATGTTCAGGATTTAGCCGTGGTGGCTGCGAGCGGTCAAGTGAACTCGGCGTAATCCAGTACCGTTCGCTTATGACGAACAATCCCTTGCGCAGGCGGTGCGCTACTCAGGGGAATGCCTGTGCCCTATTTCTAGTGCCGAAGCGACCGGCAAGGGCCGGCACGCGAAGCGATCGGCGAGGGCCGACGCATGGAGGTTTAGCGATGATCACTCAGATCAGGGGACTGCACCACGTCACGTCGATGGCGCGCGACGCAGCCGAGAACAACCACTTCTTTTCGAAGACGCTCGGCCTGCGCCGGGTGAAGCAGACCGTCAACTTCGACGCGCCGGATGTCTACCATCTCTACTACGGCGACGAGGTCGGCACGCCTGGCACGGTGATGACGCATTTCCCGTTCCCGCATATCGCTCGCGGCCGGCCCGGCGTTGGCGAAGTCGGTACCACGGTGTTCTCGGTGCCCAAGGGTTCGCTCGGTTACTGGCAGGAGCGGCTTTCGGCTGAGCGTGTCGGCGATCTCGAAGCGTCGGAGAGCTTTGGCGCCAAGCGCCTGAGCTTTCGCGCTCCGGAGGGCGATGCTCTGGCGCTGGTCGAGAACGCTGCTGATGCGCGGCTGCCGTGGACCGGCAATGGCGTCGAGGCCGAGCATGCGATCCGCGGCTTCCATTCGGCCTCGCTGCGATTGCGCGATGGCGGCGCTACCGAGGAGCTGCTGAAGTACATGGGCTACGAGACTGCCGAGAGTTCGGGCAACGTCCACCGGCTGATCCGGCCGCATGGCAATGGTGCCGACGCCATCGATATCGAGGTGCTGCCCGATGCCAATCGCGCTGATCTCGGTTCGGGCTCGGTGCATCACATCGCGTTCGCGGTTGAAAACCGGGCGGCGCAGCTCGAGGTGCGGAAGGCGCTGCTCGATACTGGTTACCAGGTGACGCCGGTGATCGACCGGGACTATTTCTGGGCGATCTACTTCCGGACGCCGGGCGGTGTGCTGTTCGAAATCGCGACCAACGAGCCCGGGTTCGACCGGGACGAGGACACGGCGCATCTGGGCGAGGCGCTGAAGCTGCCGTCGCAGCATGAGCACCTTAGAGCCAAGCTGGAGCAGACGCTGCAGCCGCTCGAGGACAAGGAGCAGGCATGATGGCCGAAGTACTCGACAGCTACGTCAACGTGAACATCCCCGGCGCATCCTCGGATGCGCCGGCCTTCTACCTGTTCCACGGCACCGGCGGCGATGAGCACCAGTTCACCGATCTCGCGGCTGAGCTGAGGCCCGGTGCGCGACGGATCGGGGTGCGCGGCGATGTCTCGGAAGGCGGGGCGCTGCGCTACTTCAAGCGCGTCGGCGAGGGCCGCTACGACATGGCGGACCTGGCGCGGGCGACCAAGAAGCTGGCGGACTTCGTCGGGGCGAGCAAGGGTAGCGCGAAAGAGGTGCTGGGGCTGGGCTACTCGAACGGAGCGAACATCCTTGCCTCGGTATTGTTCGAGGCGCCGGAACAGTTCGACGTGGCGGTGATCATGCATCCGCTGATCCCGTTCACTCCCAAGCCGCAGCCGAGGTTGAAGGGCAAGCGGATCATCATCACCGCTGGCCGGCGCGATCCGATCGCGCCGGTGCATTCTGCGGAACTGCTCTCGACGTACTTCAAGGAGCAGGGCGCCGAGGTGACGCTGTTCTGGCACGAAGGCGGGCATGAAATCCGGCGCGAGGAATTGCTAGCGGTGCGGGATTTCCTCGCAGCGTGAGTACGAAGGCCGCCCCTCGGGCGGCCTTTCCATATCAGCCGACGAAGTCCACCTGCACGCCGGGCTTCACCATCCTGGCCAATTCGTTGGCGTCCCAGTTGGTCAGGCGCACGCAACCATGCGAGGCGGTCTTGTCGATCAGGGAGGGCTCCGGGGTGCCGTGGATGCCGAAGGTGGGCTCGCTCAGGTCGATCCACATCGAACCCACCGGACCATTGGGGCCGGGCGGGATGGTGAGCACCTCGGTGTTCTCGCCCTGCTGGAAGTTGATCTTGGGATTGTAGGTGTAGGTCGGCATGGTAGCGACGCCTTCGACCACGTGCGAGCCGCTGGGCGAGGGATTGTCCTCCGAGCCGATGGTCGCCGGGTAGGCGGCGATCAGCATGTCGTCGGGACCATAGGCGCGCAGCTGCCGAAGTGACTTGTCGGCCTCGATGCGCACGACTTCACCCTCAAGGTCGGGGCCATAGGCAGCGACGCGGATCGGCTCGCCGGTGGCAAAGCTGGCGCCGGGGTTGAGGGCTTTCAGCAGGTCGACGTCCATATGGAAGCGTTCGCCGAGGGATTCCTCGATCGAGGTGTAGCCAAGGAACTTGCGCTGCGCCTGCTCGGCATAGTCCCTGGGGATGGGTTCGCCGATGGCGTTGAGGTCATCGGCGATGATGGCGTACTCGCCGATCACCGGGCCACCGGTTTCGAGCGCCGCGAGCACGTCGGGATCAAGTGCGCCATCGGGCGGCAGGCCGCGCATCAGCTCGAATGCGAGCACGGCTTTGCGCACATTGTCGCCGTCGAAGCCATCGATGACGCCCGGCGAGGCGCCAGCTCGGTCGAGCAGGATTTGCAAGCGAACGACGGCGGGATCAGGTTGGCGCTCCGCCACGACCGCCTGATCGACCGGCTCGGCGGGAGCGATGTAGATGGCGGCGATGGTCGATATATCGGCCGCGTTCACCGTCTCGGCGGTGAGCGGCGCAGCTGGCAGTGTCACCACCTCCTGTGCGTGGGCGGCGAGGCTGGCGAGGGTGATTGCGAGGATAGCGAGCGCGCGGCGCATGGTTTCCAATTCCTTTAGGAACAAGGAAAGCGCGACAATCGCTCGCAGGTTGCCTCAACTACCCCGGCAAAGCGACGGGATGGTTAGGAATTGACTAAAATGTCACGGATCAGGCCTGCAGGTCGGCCCATTCGGGGTGACGGCGGAACTGCGCGACGACGTAGGAGCAGACCGGCACGATCTTGCTGCCGGTGGCGCGGGCGTCGGCGATGGCGGTTTCGACCAGCTTCAGTGCGAGCCCGAGATTGCGGTGCTGCGGCGGCACGCCGGTGTGGTCGGCGATGATGGTGTTGGCATCGCGACGCTGGTAGGTCATTTCGGCTTCAGTGCCGTCGGGGAGGTAGACCACGTAGCGGCCGCGGCCGTTGGCCTCTTCGTGCGCGACGGGAAGTTCGTCAGACATCGCAAACCTTTCACAGTCGGTGTGGCGCCAACTCGGCGCCGGGCATGACGTTCATATGGGGTGGAAGCGGGTGGGATGAAGGGCCGTGGGCGCGGGTCAGATCTGCGTCATCGGCTCACCCAGTTCGGGGAACAGTCGCCGCTCGTTGAGGAACGGGTGGACGGCGAGCGCCACCGCCATATCCTTGAGCGCCAAGGCGCGTTTGCCGAGCTGCAGATACATCAGCGACCGGCCGGAGAGGGCGCCGAAATGGCGTGGCTCGATGGCCAGCACCCTTTCGCAATCGGCGATCGAGGCGTCGAAATTGCCGAGCGTGTAGTAGATGGTCGCCCGCTGGTTCCAGGCTTCGGCATAGTCGGGATAGTCGGAGATCAGCTTGTCGAGCAGGCGGATGGCCCCGGCCGCATCACCCATGCCTCGCGCCGTCAGCACTTCGCGCATGCGGCCGGCGAGGATTGGGTCGGAGGGTGTCGTCCAGTGCGTCCAGATCTGCTGGTCGATTGCTTGCGCGGTTTGTTCATCTGGCGCCACACGCAACTCGGCGAACAGCTTGTCAATGGCGGCGCGATCGGCAGCGTCGTCGGCGCGGGCAGGGTTCACCGACCATAGCAGCAGCAGCCCCAACAGGAGGCGCGGAAGGATCGAGGCGAGCCGAACCAGATTGCGCAACATCAGGCGATATTCGACCCGAGTCCGGGCCGGCGCAAGTGAGGAGTTGGTGAAGACGCGCGGTCAGTGACCGGGCTCGATCTTCCGCCAGCGCGCCTGCAGCGAGCGGCCGAAATCGCCGAGGAAGGGGGCGATCGCGAGGAGGACTGAGCGCCAGTAGTGGAGCAGGAGAAACAGCACGACGAGGATCAGTGCGCCGACGATGATCACCAGTTCGAGGCTCAGCCCGATCGATTTCAGCCAGGCGGAGAGCAGCATGCCGGGGAGGATGTGAGCGGCGGCCCAGGCGAAGGCGGAGACGACATTGATGATCGAGAAGCGCCGGTAGTCCATGCCGAACATGCCGGCGATCCCCGGCACCACGGCCTTCACGCCGGGGATGAAGCGCCCGATGAACACCGACTTACCGCCGTGGCGGGCGAAAAACTCTTCGCCGCGGGCGATCAGCGGCAGGTGGTTGCGGAACGGCCAGATGGTCTTGATCCGGTCCTTGAGCCAGAAGCCCATGGTGTAGGAGATAGCGTCGCCGATGACGGCGCCCAGCACCGCCGCGAGATAGATCTCCCAGAACGGCAGCTTTCCCTGTGCGATCAGCCCGCCGGCGAGCAGCAGCACCGGTGTGGACGGGATAAAGAGGCCGAGGATGAACACGGCTTCGGTGGCAGCGATGAGGAAGATGAACCAGAGGCTGAGCCAGAAACTGCTCGAGATGGTCTCGAGCAGCATTTCGAGCCAGCCGGTCAGCGCGGTGAAGATCTCAAGCATCGGCCCAGCGTACCGGGCCGAAGTGAGAATTACGTGACAGCCCTCAGACGCCGGCTTCCGGCTTCTGCCAGCGCGCCTGCAGCGAGCGGCCGAACTCGCCCAGGTAGGGCGCGAGGGCCAGCAGGATGCGCTTCCAGAAGTGGACGATGAGGAAGAGCACGGTCAGGACAATCGCGCCGACGATGATCACCAGTTCGAGGCTCAGGCCGATGGACTTGAGCCAGCCAGTGAGCAGCATGCCCGGCAGGATGTGCACGGCAGCCCAGACGAAGGCCGAGACCACATTGATCACCGAGAAGTGCCGATACGACATGCCCATCATCCCGGCGACGCCAGGGATCACGGCTTTCACGCCGGTGATGAAGCGGCCGATGAAGATGGCCTTGCCGCCGTGGCGGGCGAAGAACACCTCACCCTGCTCGATCAGCTTCAGGTGGTTCTTGAACGGCCAGACCGTTCGGATCTTGTCCTTGAGGGCCCAGCCGACGGTGTAGGAAATGGCGTCGCCGATGATCGCGCCGATGACGGCAGCGAAGTAGATCGGCCAGAACGGCAGGCTGCCCTGGGCGATCAGGCCGCCGGTGAGCAGCAATATGGGCAGTGAGGGAACGAGCAGGCCGACGATGAACACCGCTTCGCCGACGCAGACGAGGAAGATGAAAACCAGCGAGAGCCAGAAATTGTCGGAGATGCCTTGCAGGAACAGTTCGAGCCAGGTCGAAATGGAATGGAAAAATTCGATCATCGGCTCCGGCTGCTCCCCTGGTGCCCCCTAGGC
>JBKJMF010000373.1:0-8078 GCA_046596525.1 Devosia sp.
CTCGATGCCCAGCCGCTCGGGCCGGCTGACCCACGCGTCATAGTAAGTCGCCGAAGCGCGGATCGCCGGGTTGATCGCCGGCCAGCGCCCGAGCGTGGCCTTGCGAGAGCGGAACTCGTGTGGCGGCAGGGCGCGACGGCCACCGGTGAAAAAGTCGTAGAGCGTCAGCCCGGCCTTGATGACCACGGCGCCACGACGGGCCGGTCGGCGGGTCAGGCCGAGAAAGCGGAAGGCGCCGTTGGCGAGGCCGGAGAAGGTGTCGAAGATCGGCACGGTGGTGGGCAGCGGGGCGACGAAATGCGGCGCGTTCTGCAGCAGCCGGTCGCGCTCGAGCAGGCTCTCGCGCACCAGCTTGAACTCGCCGTTCTCGAGATAACGCAGCCCGCCATGCACCATGCGCGACAGTGCCGCGCTGGCCCCGGAGCAGAAGTCGGACTTTTCGGCCAGCACCACGCCGACGCCGTTGAGCGCCAGCTCACGGAACACCGAGATGCCGTTGATACCGCCGCCGATCACCAGCACCGAAACTTCGGGGTTGGCGGCAAGGCGGGCGATGGTCTCGTCCCGGCTCATGCGATGGCCGCCAGATGCGTCGTCGCGGCGCACTGGATGAGATCGAGATCGCTGCAGGTCAGCACCAGTTCGCCGGCGCGTGCATTGTCCAGCGCCTGCTGCGGATTGCGCGCACCGCACAACGCGAAGGTGATGCCCGGCTGCCGCAGCGTCCAGGCGATGACGAGTTGTGCCACGCTGGCGCCGTGCACCTCGGCCAGCGGCGTGAGTTCGGCGGCAAAGTCGATGGCCCGTTGGCGGTTGCCGCTCGAAAAGCGCGGATCGTCGCGGCGCTGGTCATCACCGGTGAAGTCACGGTCAGCGGTAACCTTGCCGGTGAGCAACCCGAGCGCCAGCGACGAGTAGCTGAGCGTCGAGACCCCGGCGCCCGACGCGATGGGCAGCAGCGTCGTCTCGATGTCGCGATCGAGCATCGAGTACCTTTCCTGGATCGCGTCGAGCTGGCCGGCTGCGATGTAGGCCGCGAGGTCCGCGGCGCTGGCGTTGCTGGCGCCGATGGCGCGGATCTTGCCGTCGGCCTTGAGCCGCAGCAGCGCCTCCATCGTTTCCCCGATCGGCGTCGTCGGGTCCTGCCAATGGGTGATGTAGAGGTCGATGTGGTCGGTGCCGAGCCGCTTGAGGCTCTGCTCGAGCTCCCAGGCGATGCCGTCGGCGCCGAGGTAGCGATGCACCGGATGGCCGGCCTCATCGAAGAAGTGATTGCCCTTGCCGTGGTGCCAGTTGAGCCCGCACTTGGTGGCGATCACCACCTTGTCCCGCTTGCCGCGGATCGCCTGCCCGACCAGTTCCTCGCTGCGGCCGAGGCCGTAGGCGGGCGCGGTGTCGATCAGCGAGATGCCGGCGTCGATCGAGGCCTCGATCGCCGAGACAGCGACGGCCTCGTCCGTGCCGCCCCACATCCAGCCGCCAATCGCCCAGGTGCCGAGCCCGACGGCCGAGGCGACAACCCTGGAACGTCCGACTTCACGTGTCAGTTGGGTCATGCGGCAACTCCGGCGAGGGCTATGACGCTGAGTGCCGTGGCTTCGTCGGTCACCAGCGTATCGATGTGGTTGCCGCGCATCGCGGCGAGGATCGGCGCGGCTTTGCCGAGGCCGCTCGCCACCCCGATGGTCCGGGGAATGCTGGCGAACTCTTCGAGCGTCAGCGACACCAGCGACTGGTTCGGGCCGTAGTCGGCGAGTGCGCCGTCGCGGTCGATCAGGTGGGCGAGGAGCTCGCCGGTGGCGCCGGAGCGCTCTATGGCCTTGCGGTCCTCGGTCGAGGACGGATGCAGGTCGTAGTAGCTCGACTCGTCGGTGAGGATCGAACCGATGCCGACAATGGCGAGGTTCGACTCGCGGGCCCGGCGGAACACATCGGCGACGGAGCGCATCCCCATCACCATCTCCCGCTCTTCCGGGCTGTCGGCGAATAGTGGCGCATGCATCTGGAAGGCACGACCGCCCAGCTTGTCGGCCAGCGTCGTCGCGATGTGGTTGACGTCGGTATAGTGCTTGCCCTGCACCAGCCCGGTGGCGGGCACCACCTCGATATCGTAGCGCCGCGACGGCTTCATCCCAGCCACCAGCGCGCTAAGACCCTTGCCGCCGGTGACGCAGAGCCGGTCGCCGTCCTTGATGGTGTCGAGCACCAGGTTCGCCGCGACCGCGCCGACCCCCTGCAACGTCGTCTGCGGGTTGTCCGACACCGCAGGCGCGACCAGCGCCCGCTCGATGCCGCCGATGGCAACCAGTTGCGCCTCGATGCCGACCAGGTGCGCGATCGGCGACCTGATCTTGATCTCGACCAGTCCCATGGTCCGGCCGCGCTTGATCAGGCGATTGACCGAGGCATGGCTGATCCCCAGCACATTGGCGATCTCGGCCTGGGTCTGGCCTTCGACGAAATGCATGACCAGGGCCTGGTGCATCTGCCGCGCTGCGGCGATGTCATCACGACTATTGCTGGAAGACATGGGCGCTACTTTCTTCTGCCGGCCGTGCTCAGGACTTCCGGCGATGCAGGAAGTGATCGATGGAGACTGCTGCGAGCAGAATGCAGCCCTTGATCATATCCTGCCAATAGACGGACACATCGAGCAGGATGAGCGACGAGGTGACCACCGACAGCAGCGCGATACCGAGGATCGCGCCGAAAATGGTGCCGGCGCCGCCAGTCAGCGAGGCGCCACCGATCACCGCAGCCGCGATGATGTTGAGCTCCATGCCGACCCCGAAGGTCGGCGTCGCGGCGCCGAACCGGCTCATGTAGATGACCCCGGCGAGGCCCGCGAGCGTCGAGCAGAGCACCGTAACCCAGAATTTCACCTGCCTGGTCTTGATGCCCGAGTACTCGGCCGCCTTCTCGTTGGAGCCGGTATAGAACACCTTGCGGAAAGCGGTGGCGCGGCGCAGCAGGAAATCGAACAGCGCCACGATCACCACGAAGATGATGATCACATAGGGGACGCCGTAGAACTCGCCCTGCCCGATCGCCTTGAACTCGGGCGGCAAGGTGAACAGCGATAGCGGCGTGCCCTTGGTGACGACGAGGCTGAGCCCGCGCACGATCACCATCGCGGCTAGCGAAGTGATGAAATGGTTCAACCCCACCACCGTAACGAAGAACCCCATGGCCCCGCCGATCAGCGCGCTGACGGCGATAGCGATAAGGCTCGCGGTCCACGGATCGAGCCCCATCAGGAACATCGAGCCGGCCACCACCATGGCAAAGCACACCACCGAGCCGACCGCGAGGTCGATGCCGCCGACGATCAGCAGCACGGTCATCCCGACGACGACGATGCCCTCGATCGAGAAGCTCATCAGCATCGCCCGGACGTTGCCCCAGGTGGCGAAGTGCGGCGAGGCGAAGCTCATCGCCACGCACAGCACCAGGATGATGGCGATCAGCCCGGCTTCGCGCATCGAGCCGAAGCGCCCGAGCGTCAAGCGTGGCACGGCGCGGCTCTCGGAAGACACCAGCCCCTCTCCTTCTCTAAGCGACATTGCTGAGTTTCTCCCCCTCGACGCCCGAGGCCAACCGGATGACCGCTTCCTCGGTGATATCCCCCGTCAACTCCCCGGCGATGCGGCCGCCGCGGATGACGATCACCCGATCGCTGATCCCGATCAGTTCGGGCAGCTCGGACGAGATGACGATCACGCCCACGCCGCTCGCCGCGAGTTCGCGCAGCAGCTTGTGGATTTCGGCCTTGGCGCCGACGTCGATGCCGCGCGTCGGCTCGTCCATGATGACGACCTTCGGCTTGACCGACAGTTGTTTCGCAATGGCGACCTTCTGCTGGTTGCCGCCAGACAGCGACGCCACCCGATCCTCAACCCCGCCCATCTTCACCCCGAGCTGGGCGCACAGCGAAATCGCCTGAGTCAGCTCGAGCCGCCGATCGATCAGCCCGCCGCGGGTCAGCTTGCCGAGGTCGAGCGCCGAGACATTGGCCGCGATCGAGAGGTCGAGGAACACGCCGGAGTGCTTGCGGTCCTCCGACAGGTAGACGATGCCGGCGCGGACCGCGTCGCTGTACGAGCGGATCGTCACGGCCCTGCCGTTCAATGCCACGTCGCCCGAAGTGACGGGCGCCAGCCCGCAAAGCCCCAGCGCAATCTCGGTACGGCCGGCGCCGATCAGGCCGCCGATGCCGAGGATTTCGCCGCGTCGCAGCTCGAAACCGACATCGTGAAAGTTGTCCCCATCGGAGAGCTTGTTCACGCTCAGCACCGGCGGTCCCGGCGGAGTGGCCAGCTTCTCGGGATAGAGGTGGGTGATCTCGCGGCCGACCATGCGGCGGACGACGTAGTCCGGCGTCACCTCGGCGACCCGATCGGTCGAGACATAGCGTCCGTCGCGAAACACCGTCACCCGGTCGCACAGCGAGAAAATCTCGGCCATGCGGTGCGAGATGTAGATGATCGACATGCCACGCGCCTTGAGGCCGCGGATGATGCCGAACAGCGCCTGCGCTTCGCCCTCGGTCAGGGCGGCGGTCGGCTCGTCGAAGATCAGCACCCGGCAATCGAGCGTCAGCGCCTTGGCGATCTCCACCAGTTGCTGGTTCGAGATCGAGAGTTCCGAGACGCGCCGCGTCACCGCGATGGGCGCCAGGAGGTTCATCACTTTCTGCGCCGAGCGATTGAGTTCGGTGAAATTCATCAGCGGCGAGCGGCGCGCGTTGGTCGTCGCCATCAGGATGTTCTCGGCCACCGTCGCGTCCTTGCAGAGCGCGATCTCCTGGTGGACGAGGCCGATGCCGAGCCGCTGCGCCGCCGCCGGCGAAGCAATAGTGACGGGCATACCGTCGAGCCGAATTTCGCCGGCCGAAGGCTGCAGGATGCCGGCGATGATGTTCATCAGCGTCGATTTGCCGGCGCCGTTCTCGCCGCAGAGCGCGTGGATTTCGCCGCGCTCGAGGCTGAAGTCGACATCGGTCAGCGCCTGGATGGCGCCGAAGTGCTTGGAGACGCTGCGGATCTCGAGGACGTTGCTGTCGCTCATGTCGTCCTCCTCTGGTCAAGTGTTGTGGGGTGCCGGGACACCCGGAGGTGTCCCGGCCGTCGTGGGAGAGCTTACTCTTCGTTGCCCTTGGTGCCGCGGCGCTTCAGGTACTTGTCCCAGTAGAAGTCGTCGGCGTTCTCGGCGGTGACGATGGAGAAGCCGTTGTCGACGAACGGCACGCTCATGCCGTTCTTGCCCGAGCGGGTGGTGTCGTTCATCGGGTCGATCAGGTCAGGGTGGTTGGCCAACCACAGCAGCATGAAGCCCATGTAGCCCTGCATGCCCTGGTTCGGGTTGACCGAGCCGAAGATCTCACCGGCCTTGATCATGTCGAGGATGTTGGCATTGACGTCGGCCAGCATGACGCGGACCTTGCCGCCGTTTTCCTTGCTGGCCTGCGCCGCGCCGATCGCCGAGTTGGCTTCCGGCATGAACACCGCGCCGAGCTCAGGGTTGGCCTGGATCAGGCTCAGCACCGCCTGGTAAGCCTTGGTCGGATCCTGGTTGGAGGCGGCGCGGCCGGCGAGCTTCATGTCGGGCCACTTGGCTTCCATGCGGGCGATGAACGCCGCGACGCGCTTGTCGTGGTTGTCCTGGCCGGGGTTCTCGAGCACGGCGTATTCGCCCTTGCCACCCATGGCTTCGGCCACCGCGTCAGCCGCGTAGGTACCCTCGGCGACGTTGTCGGAGGTGATGAAGCTGACGCGCTTGGAGTTCGGCGAATCCGCTGCGAAGGTGACGACCGCCGTGCCCTGATCCACGGCGCGATTGATTGGCTCGATGAACGGGTCGGAGTTCATCGGGTGCACCAGGATGCCGGCCGGGTTCTGTGCCAGCGCCTGGTCGAAGCTGGCGATCTGCTTGGTGACGTCATACTCGGGCGTGCCGGTATAGGCCGTTTCGCAGCCGAACTGCTGACCCGCCTGCTTGAACATCTCGTACACCGGGAACCAGTACTCGACCCCCGAGACCATCACGTTCATGACGTACTTCTCACCCGGCTCGCACTTGAACGGGTTGGCAGTCTGGGCGTTGGCATAACCGGCGCCAAGCAGCACCGGAGCTGCCGCCACCAAGGCGAGCGTGCTCAGAATTTTGCGCAAGATTCCTCCCTCAGGCCGAAGCCTTCTCAAAACTGGTTGTTGCCGCCGATCCCATCGGCTGGCTGTGCATCTGGAAGCCGAACTCCTCCGAACCGGCGTGTGGACATTTGCGTCGGCCGCGCCGGACCGTCAAGATAATTCAGTGCGTGAAATTTATTGCAAGATCAGGCGAACAACCGCCGGTCCGCTGCGACGATCGTGGCGAGGTGCTCGGCCACCACCGCCACCCGGCTGATCTGGCGCAGGTCCTCATGCATCGCCACCCAGTAGGCGCGTTCGAGCCTGATCGCCGGCAGCACCGGCACGAGTTGCGCATCGCGCCGTGCCATGAAGCCATGGAGGATCCCGATCCCCGCCCCTGCCCGCACCGCCTCGAGTTGCCCCATCGCCGAGGAGATGGCGAGGTCGGAGCGCCAGCCGCGCAGCACCTCGGCGGTGTAGTCGAGGGCCGGCGAGAAGATCAGGTCCTCGACATAGCCGACCAGCCGGTGCTGCCCCAGCTCGTCCGCCGTCCGCGGCGCCGGACGCTCCGCCAGGTACTGGCGTGACGCGAACAGGCCAAGGCTGTAGTCGACCAGCTTCCGCGCTACCAGCCGCCCCTCGCGCGGCCGTTCCAGCGTCACCGCGATGTCGGCCTCCCGCCGCGACAGCGAAAAAGTGCGCGGCACTGGCACCAGTTCCAGCCGCAAACCCGGATGCCGCTCGGTGAGTTGTCCCAGCCGCGCCGCCAGATAGCCCACGCCAAAGCCGTCCGGTGCACCGATTCGCACCGTTCCGCTCAGCGCCAGGTCCTCGGCGCCCACAGCCTCGCGCGCTGCCAGCATCTCGCTTTCCATACGCTCGGCATGCGGCAGGAACCGCTCGCCTGCCGCCGAAAGCGCCGTGCCATTGGTGCGCCGGATGAACAGGCGCGAGCCCAGCGCCGTCTCCAGCGCGGTGATCCGCCGAGCCGCCGTGGCGTGGTTGAGGTTTAGCGCACGAGCCGCACCGAGCAGTTGCCCGCTGCGCGCCACCGCAAGAAACACCCGCACGTCGTCCCAGTCCAAGGCACTACACTTTCCGCACAACAGATGCGAAATCTGTCGCATTGATGATCGAGGATCGTCGCACCATTCTGCCGCCGCAACAAGGGAGAGCAGCATGCGCGATATTGGTCATCTCATCGGCGGCAACCGCGTTCCGGGCACCGGAGCGGCGTTTTCGGAAGTCTTCAACCCCGCCACCGGTGAAGTCACGGCCCATGTGGCGCTGGCCGGTGTCGCCGAAATCGACGCCGCGGTCGCCAGTGCCCTGGCGGCGCAGCCGAAATGGGCCGCGACCAATCCGCAGCGCCGAGCCCGCGTGTTCTTCAACTACGTGGCGCTGATCAACCGCGAGATGAACGCGCTCGCCGAACTGCTGTCGTTCGAGCACGGCAAAACTGTCGAGGACTCGAAGGGCGACATCCAGCGCGGATTGGAGGTTGCCGAGTTCGTCGCCGGCGCCCCGCATCTGCTGAAGGGCGAGTTCACCGAAGGCGCCGGCCCCGGCATCGACATGTATTCGATGCGCCAGCCAATCGGCATCGGCGCCGGCATCACCCCGTTCAACTTCCCGGCCATGATCCCGCTCTGGATGTTCGCGCCGGCCATTGCCGCCGGCAACGCCTTCATCCTCAAGCCATCCGAACGCGCCCCATCGGTGCCACTGCGGCTCGCCGAACTGATGCTCGAAGCCGGGCTGCCGCCGGGCATCCTCAACGTCGTCAATGGTGGCAAGGCGGCGGTCGACGCCGTGCTCGCGCATCCCGACATCGCCGGCGTCAGCTTCGTCGGCTCGACTCCGATCGCCCGCTACGTCTATGCCCAGGCCGCCGCCAGCGGCAAGCGCGTGCAGGCCTTTGGCGGCGCCAAGAACCATATGATCGTC
>JBKJMF010000515.1:0-6640 GCA_046596525.1 Devosia sp.
CAAGGCGCCATCACTGCTGTCGCCGATCGACCTGCAGGCGGTGAAGGCCGCCGGCGTGACGTTCGTGGTGTCGCTGCTCGAGCGCGTCATCGAGGAGCAGGCGCGCGGCGACAAGGCCAAGGCCGATCTGCTGCGCGTAGACATCTTGGGGCTCATCGGCACCGACCTCAGCCAGCTGGTGCCAGGCTCCGAAACCGCGATGAAGGTCAAAGAGACGCTGATCTCGCGCGGCGTGTGGAGCCAGTATCTCGAAGTCGGCATCGGGCCGGACGCCGAGATCTTCACCAAGTGCCAGCCGATGGCCTCGGTGGGTTTTGGCGCCGACGTCGGCATCCTGCCAATCTCGGAGTGGAACAACCCGGAGCCGGAAGTGGCGATGGTGGTGAACTCCAGGGGCACCATCGTCGGCGCGACGCTCGGCAACGACGTGAACCTCCGCGACGTCGAAGGCCGTTCGGCGCTGCTGCTCGGCAAGGCCAAGGACAACAATGCCTCCGCCTCGCTCGGGCCGTTCATCCGGCTGTTCGACGGCAAGTTCACCATCGAGACGGTGAAGGCGGCGGATATCGCGCTCAACGTCACCGGCGAGGACGGGTTCGAACTCACCGGCGTCTCCAACATGAGCCAGATCTCGCGCTCGCCCGAAGCGATCGTCGGCGCCACCGTTGGCCGGCACCACCAGTACCCGGATGGCCTCGTGGTCTATCTCGGCACGATGTTCGCGCCGGTGAAGGATCGCGGCGGCGCCGGCAAGGGCTTCACCCACAAGCTCGGCGACGTCGTTTCGATCTCGACACCGTCGCTAGGCACACTATCTAACACCGTGCGCCTCGCCACCGAGGCCGCACCCTGGACCTATGGCACCAGCCACCTGCTGCGCGATCTCGCCAAGGCCGACCTCCTCTAAGTAAGGAACTCCCCATGACCGAACTGCACAAGAATCTCATCAACGGCGAATGGGTCGGCGGGGACGGGGTGGACAACATCAACCCCTCCAACACCAACGAGGTCGTGGGCGTCTATGCGCGCGCCACCACCGATGACACGCTCAACGCCATCGCGGCGGCCAAGGCGGCGTTCCCGGCCTGGTCGCGCTCGGGGATCATGGACCGCTGGGCGGTGCTGTCGAAGACCGCGCACGAGATTTTCGCCCGCAAGGATGAGCTCGGCAAACTGCTGAGCCGCGAAGAGGGCAAGACCCTCGCCGAGGGCATCGGCGAAGTCACCCGCGCCGGGCAGATCTTCGAGTTCTTCGCCGGTGAAGTGCTGCGCCTATCCGGCGAGAGCGTGCCGTCGGTGCGTCCGGGCGTCGGCGTCGAGATGACGCGCGAACCGATGGGCGTCGTCGGCATCATCACGCCGTGGAATTTCCCGATCGCCATCCCGGCCTGGAAGATCGCGCCGGCGCTGGCCTACGGCAACACCGTGGTGTTCAAGCCGGCCGACCTGGTGCCAGGCTGCTCGTGGGCGATCGTCGAGATACTCAACCGCAACGGCCTGCCCAAGGGCGTGCTCAACCTGGTGATGGGCAAGGGCTCGGTGGTCGGCCAGACCATGCTCGATTCGCGCGATATCGTGGCGCAGACCTTCACCGGCTCGGTCGGCACCGGTCGCCGGGTGGCGGAAGCCAGCGTCAAGGTGATGCGCAAGTTCCAGCTCGAAATGGGCGGCAAGAATCCGACCATCGTGCTCGATGACGCCGACCTCAAGGTCGCGGTGGAATCGACGGCGCAGAGCGCCTTCTATTCGACCGGTCAGCGCTGCACCGCCTCGTCGCGCCTCATCGTCACCGAGGGCATCCATGACCAGTTCGTCGCGGCGCTCACCGAACGCATCCGCAACCTCAAGGTGGGCGACGCCATCGCGCCGGAAACCCAGATCGGGCCGGTGGTCGATCCGGGCCAGCTGAAGCAGGACACCGACTACATCGAGATCGGCAAGGGCGAGGGCGCCAAGCTGGTCGTCGGCGGCGAACTGGTGAAGGGCGACAACCCAGGCTACTTCCTGCAGCCGGCGCTGTTCACCGAGGCGACCAACCAGATGCGCATCGCCCGCGAGGAAATCTTCGGGCCGGTGGCTGCGGTGATCCGGGTGAAGGATTACGAGGAAGCGCTGGCCGTCGCCAACGACACCGAGTTCGGCCTCTCGGCGGGCATCGTCACCACCTCGCTGAAGTACGCCACGCACTTCAAGCGCAACGCCGAGGCCGGCATGGTGATGGTGAACGTCCCGACCGCCGGCGTCGACTTCCACGTGCCGTTCGGCGGCCGCAGGGGCTCGAGCTACGGCCCCAAGGAGCAGGGCAAGTACGCCGCCGAGTTCTTCACCCAGGTGAAGACGGCCTACACCGCCGCCGGCTGAGAATAGTCGCCGCAAGGATTTGGGCCCGCGCACCGAGAAGCTGCGCGGGCCTTTTCGTTTATTCGGGCTTCAGGCCGTAGGTCGACACCAAGTTGCCCTTGCTGGTGGTGATCGACTTCTTCAGCTCCAGCCGGGTGACCGGGTCGTTCGCCTCGAACATGCGCTTGCCCTTGCCGGCGACGACCGGGTGGGTGATCAGCGTCAGCTCCTCGAGCAGACCGGCGAACAGCAGTTGGCGCGCCAGTGATACGCCACCCATCACGGCGATCTCGCCGCCATCTTTGGCCTTGAGCTGCCTCGCGAACTCGATCACATCACCCTCGATCAGCGTGGAGTTCTGCCAGGTCAACTGATCCTGCTTCAGGGTGCGCGAGGCGACGAACTTGGGCATGTTGTTGAGGAACGCGGCGAAGTCGCCGTCGGCCGTGGCGTTCGGCCAATAGGCGGCCCATTCCTGATAGCCGACCCGACCAAGCAGGGTGGTGTCGATCTTCGCCATGCTCTCGCCGAGCAAGGCACCCAGCTCATCGTCGAAGGCATCGAACTGCCAGAGGTTGGGCGACTCGATAACGCCATCGAGGGAGTGGAAGAAGCCTGCCGTGATCTTGCGCATGTTATTTCTCCTGGTATTGCCGGCCCGCCAATGAGCCGTTCATCAACACGACGAACGGCGTTCGGCGCGATCGACATAGCGGTGCAAAAATCTGTGACGGGAGGGAGAATGGTGGGCCCACCAGGACTCGAACCTGGAACCAGACCGTTATGAGCGGTCGGCTCTAACCATTGAGCTATGGGCCCCGGCGCCTCAAATAGCAGGCGGGGAGACGAGGTCAACGGGGCGCGGTTCAATCCGCCCGGACAATCTCAAACACATTGCCCTCGATCGTCGTGATGTAAAGCTCGCCCACGCTGTCGACGCCGAACGAGGTGATGGCGCCAATACCGCCGAGTTGAGCGGTCCAGTCGATCACCTTCCCGGCCGCGCCGTTCGCATAGGCGAAGGACTGCACGCGGCTGTCGCAGAAGTCGGCGAAGAAATACTGCCCGACGATCTCAGGGATGGCCTTGCCGCGATAGACATAGCCACCAGTGATCGAGCAGCCGCCGGTGCCCTGCGAGTAGGCGTAGGTCGGCGGGACGATGCCAGTTTGCTCGCAGCTTTCGGCGCGGAAGCAGGCGGGCCCTTCCATGATGTTCCAGCCGAGGTTGGCGCCGGCGTCGGCAGTGCTGATAACGGTGATTTCCTCCCAGGCACCCTGGCCGACATCGGCGATGTAGAAATCCGTGCCGTCGAAGGCCGGGCGCCACGGATTGCGCACGCCGAGCACGAAGATTTCCGGCCGGCCGCCGCCATTGGCGAAGGGGTTTTCGGCCGGGATTGTGTAGGGGGCGGCGCCATCGACGTCGAGCCGCAGGATCTTGCCGAGCAGTTCGTCAGGGTTCTGCGCCCGCTTCTCCGGATCGCCACCGGCTCCGCCATCACCCATGCCGATGTAGAGGAAGCCGTCCGGGCCGAAGCCGAGCCAGCCGCCATTGTGGTTTGCGTAGGGCTGGTCGATGCCGAGCAGTTCAGTCGCCGAAGCCGGGTCGGCGACGCCCGGGTCGGCCGAGACCTGGTAGGCGACGATTCGCGTGTCGCCGGAGGTGTCGGTGTAGTTCACGAAGAAACGGCCGTTGCTGGCGTAGCCGGGGTGGAAGGCCAACCCGAGCAGGCCCTGCTCACCGCCGCCGCTGATGCTGTCGCTGAGGTCGAGGAACGGCGCTTGCGCCACCTGCCCATCAACGAGGATGCGGATGCGTCCGGTCTGTTCGACGACGAACAGCCGCGTGTCGCCGGGCGGCGAGGTCACATAAAGCGGCTGGTCGAGATCATCGGCGACGAGGCGAGTCGTGAGTGCGACCGGCTGGGCGGCGGCCGGAGATGTGGCAACTGCGAAGGCAAGCAGAAGCGTGGCGAGAACGCGCATTGAAGCACTCCGGTGGAGAAGGCCATTTCCCCACGCAGCACGCGAGGTGTCCACTCACAGGCGCGCGAGCGGCTCAGGCGCTGGTGGTGCTGTCCTTGAGCGTCGCGAGTTCGGCTTCGGCGCTGAGCGCTCGCTCGCGCCAGTCTTCGATGGACAACCCGTCGAGGCGGGCCGGTTCGGCCGGCGCTGCAACTTCGATCTCGGGCAGCGGGGCGCCGGTCACCTTGGCGTTCAGGGCCTCGACATAGGCCGCGTCGTCGGCGTGGAGCGTGCCGGCCTCGGACTCTGCGAGCCAGCGGTTGAGGTCGGCGGTGGTTTCCTCGTTCATGCTGCCGGTGGCCAGCAATTCCTTGATCAGCGCATCGACGGCCACGGGCATCTCCTGTTCAGTTCGGCGCGCAACCTATCCAAAGCTACGGCAAAGGGAAACCCGGCGCGACAACGGGTCACCCGGGCTCTTCTCCGGTGCGGAACGCCTTGCTGAGAAAGGCCGAGCCGGCGATGCCGAAGCGCCAGGGCAGGTTGGCGGCCTTGGTGATGCCGATGCGCGGGCCGATCAGCGCCGGCCGTGGCGAGTCGGGAAGGCGAAAGCGGAAGGGCGGGGCGTCGATCATGAGCCCGTCGTGCGCCTTGGTGACACCCAGCGCTTCGGCGAGCTTGCCGGGGCCGGAGCAGAGGTCGCGGGTGCTGGAGAGGCCGCGGCGCTCGGCCATTTTCTCAATGCCGGCAGTGGGTTCGATGGCGCGGATCAGCACGGCGGAAGCGTCGGCGCAGACGAAGTTGAGGCACCAGTGGATGCCGTAGGAGCGGTAAACGTAAACGTGGCCGGGTCCGAGGAACATGGCGGCGTTGCGGTCGGTCCTGCCGCGATGGGCATGCGAGGCCGGCTCGGTCGGGTGGTAGGCCTCGGTCTCGGCGATGGTGCCGCCGACACCGTCGACGAGGAATTCGGCGCCAAGCAGATCGCGGGCGACGAGGGTGACTTCACGGCTGAAGAAACTGATGGGATCGAAGGCGGACATCGCCCGAGACTGGGGAACTATCCTAGCCAGCGCAAGGCGCTACACCTTCTTGGTGGTGCCACCCTGGATACGGGCCGCGGCGATGCGCAGCGTCAGGTTGATCGATTCGCCGACGGCAGACGTGCCGCCTGAGATCAGCGCCCCGTTGTTGCTGGCCGCGCTGGCGATATCGGACTGGGCTTGCGCCTTGCGCTTCACGCGTGCCGCTTCGGCCTCGTCGTAGAGCGAGGCGCGGGGGAGCCAGTTCATGGTGCGCTTTTGGATCTGCATTGCTGACCTATTGGATCGGCCTATTTGCCAAACTGACCACTGTTGATGAACGAAACATTAACGACAGCTGAATGCTTGCCGAAGCCGCCAAGCCCATGACAAAGCTTGGGCGTAGGAGTGTGGCATGGCGGATTCACTGAAATTTGGCACCAGCGGGTTGCGCGGCCTCGCCACCGACCTCACCGGCGGCGCGGCGCGGCGCTACACGGCGGCGTTCCTCAAGCATATCGGCCCGGCGGCCGGCGGGCGTATCTATCTCGGGCGCGACCTCAGGGCGTCGAGCCCGGCGATCGTCGCCGACTGCGCCGTGGCGATCCGCGCGGCGGGGCTGGTGCCGGTCGATTGCGGCGTGCTGCCGACCCCGGCGCTGGCGCTGCACGCGATGGCGCTGGGCGGCCCGGCGATCATGGCGACGGGCAGCCATATCCCCGCCGATCGCAACGGGCTCAAGTTCTACGTGGCGGCCGGGGAGATCACCAAGGCCGACGAGACCGGTATCGCCACGGCGCTGACGGACGAGGTGCCGGCAGGCGAGGGCGCGGCCGAGGACGGCAGCGTTGCCGCGAGCGACCGCTACCGGCAGCGCTATCGCGGGCTGCTCGATCCGGCGACGCTGCGCGGCTGGCACATCGGGGTGTTCGAGCACTCGTCGGTGGCGCGCGACATGCTGGTGTCGTTCCTCACCCGCGCCGGCGCCGATGTGGTGCGGCTGGGGCGCTCGGACAGCTTCGTCGCCGTCGACACCGAAGCATTCTCCGATCCACTGTTCGAGCCGCGTTTCGGCTGGATCAAGCAGCACCGCCTCGACGCCATCGTCTCGACCGATGGCGATGGCGACCGGCCCCTGCTGATCGATGGCGAGGGCAATTTCGTGCGCGGCGACGTGCTCGGCATGCTGGCGGCACGCTTCCTCGGCGCCGACCGGGTGGTGACGCCGGTGACCTCGAACTCCGCCATCGAAGGTGTCGGCTGGTTCGGCAAGGTCGAGCGCACCAAGGTCGGCTCGCCCTATGTCATCTC
>JBKJMF010000059.1:0-4426 GCA_046596525.1 Devosia sp.
GGCTATTGGGCGCAAGCCACGCAAAAGGTGCCGCAGCTATTCATCAACGTCGGGCCCGGTCCGGTCGCGGTCTATTGCGACCCGCCAAGCCTGAAGCTGACCAAGGAGGCGGTGAAGACCGTCAAGGCGGGCGATGGCTATGACGCCACGTTCACCGTCCGCGCCACCTCGACCGGACCCGACCCCTATATCGGCACGGTCGAGATCGATGAACTGCTGCCGGACGGCACGACCTTCGTTTCCGCCAACTGGACCTGCGTCCCCACCACCGGCAACGACATGCACTGTTCGTCGCCGTTCAAGACCATCCCGGTGGGCAAATACACGCAGATGACGATCACCATCCACATCCCCACGGATGTGGCGATCGCCGGCCAATGCAACATCGTCAACACCGCCAACGCCGCGATCTCGGCCGCGGTGCTGCACAGCGACGAGGGGGTGCAATACACCGCCTCCGCCGCTGCCCAACTACCGGCGAGCGTCTGCCGGCCGGAGACGAAGCCCGAACCCGAGCAATGCCCGGTCAAGCAGGTGATGCCGAATGGCGACTGCTGCGAAGCGGGCACCCAATGGAACGGCAAGCAATGCGCCAAGCCACGCCCGACCGCTCCCAAGTGCCCCGCCGACAGCCACCTGACCGACAGTGGCGCCTGCGTCTGCGACAAGGGCACCCATGGCGACCCGGGCGATTGCGAGCCCAACCAGTCGGTTCCGAGCTGCGACTTCCGTGACAGCCGGCTGGTCAATGGCGAGTGCGTCTGCCGGCCGGGTACCCACGGCAATCCCGGCAAGTGCCGCCCGGACGTGGTCGAGGAGCCGTTCTGTCCTGACGATAGCCGCCTGCGCCGCGGTGAATGCGTCTGCCTGCCAGAGACGCATGGCACGCCCGGCAAATGCCGGCCGGACGTGGTCGAGCCGATCTGCCCGGACGACAGCCGTCTGCGCAACGGTGAGTGCGTCTGCCGGCCGGACACACACGGCACCCCCGGCAAGTGCCGGCCGGACGTGGTCGAAGAGCCGACCTGCCCGGATGACAGCCGCCTGCGCAATGGCCGGTGCGTCTGCCTGTCGGGCACTCACGGCAATCCCGGCAAGTGCCAGCCGGACGTGGTTGAGGAACCAACCTGTCCGGATGACAGCCGCCTGCGCCGTGGTCAGTGCGTCTGCCTGCCCGGAACCAGCGGCAACCCCGGCAACTGCCAAGCCGACGTCGTCGAGGAGCAGACGCCGGCGTGTCCCGACGACAGCCAGCTGCGTCGCGGCAAGTGCGTCTGCATCCCACCGCTGACGGGCAAGCCGGGCGCCTGCACCGAAGGGCAGATCCTCGAGCTTAAGCCCCTGAGGCCGACCCTCGAGTTCCCAACCATCAACTGAGTGTAACGGCTCCGCATATCCGGAGCCGTCACTTCCTCCTCTTCCGCCCTTGCATCGGGGTCGCGGATCAGATGGGTTCGTTGCGTCCATGGACAGGTCGCGCGACTGGACCTCATGAGTTCTTGCGGGCGCGGTGGGAGCGATAGCGATAACGGCGGATTGCGAAGACATCGACCAGGGGCTGTGCAGCGTCAGGTACGTTTCCGGGCCTGGGGGATAGTCATGTCCGATACACCCCTTGCCCTGTTTGTCGGCATCTCGGGACTCGGGCTCTCTGTGGACGAGGTCGCCTTCCTCCGCGATGCGAACCCCTATGGCCTGTTCCTGTTCAGGCGCAATCTCGACAATCCGGAGCAGGTGCGCCGGTTGTGCGGTAAATTTCGGGAGACCGTCGGCCGTGCCGACGCGCCGGTGTTCATCGACCAGGAGGGCGGCCGCGTACAGCGCCTCGACAATGGCAAGTGGCCCAGCTTCCGGAGCCTTGGCTCCTTCGGAGCGCTCGCCAAGAAGGACCTCAACCTTGCCCGGCGCGCCATGCGTCTTTCGACCCAGGCCATGGGTACGATCATGTCCGACCTCACCATCGACAGCGGCACGACACCGATCGTCGACCTTGCCCGCAAGGGCACTCACGACGTGATCGGCCAGCGCGCCTTCGGCGACGATCCTGAGCTGGTGATCACCATGGCGCGCGAAGTCATCGATGGCATGCTCGAGGTCGGCGCACTGCCGATCATGAAGCACATTCCCGGTTATGGCCGGGTGACAGTGGATCCGCATTTCGATTGCCCCGTCGTCGATGCAACGCTCGCTGATCTTCGCGCCACCGATTTCCAGCCGTTCGTTGCGCTGAAGGACACCCCCTGGGCCATGGTCGCCCACCTGATCTTCACGCAGGTCGATGCGGAGCGTGCGGCCTCGGTTTCGCCGCATGTCTACGACCTGATCCGCAACGATATCGGTTACGACGGGGTGCTGATTACCGACTGCCTCAGCATGGAAGCTCTGAAGGGCAGTCCGGGGGAGCGTGTCGCTGCAGCCCTCGATGCGGGCTGCGACATCGCGCTGCTGAGCCAGGGTGGTCTGGAGGCCAGCGTATCCGCCGCCAACGCCGCTCGCCCTTTGACGGCGGAAACGCTTCAACGAATCGCGCGCGCCGAGCGCAAACGCGGTAGCCTCCGCGTCGACGTCGCGGCGCTCTATGCCGAAGTCGAGCAGATTTTCGAGGAGAACGGCCTCGCCTGAGGCGGATGCCGGGTTCAAAAGAGGAGATTCAAGTGTTGAAGAGAAAACTGATTGCGACAGCCGCGCTGGCTCTGGCGATGACGGCGCCTGCAGCTGCCCAGACGGTGGTGACCATCAGCTCCGAGCAGACCACGACCTACGTGCGCAACTTCAACCCGTTCAACCAGACATCGGCTCGCGCCACGACGAAGGACTTCATCTACGAGCCGCTGGCGATCTTCAATCGCCTCGCCGGCGCCAAGTGGGAATACCGGCTGGCCGAGAGTTTTGAGCTGGCAGACGACCTCAAGTCGATCAGCTTCACTCTGCGCGGCGGACTCAAGTGGTCGGACGGCCAACCGCTCACGGCCAACGACGTGGTCTTCACCTACGACTACCTGAAGAAATTCCCGGCGCTCGACTTCAACTCGGTCTCGAAGCTGATGGAGTCGGTGGAAAAGGTCGACGAGCGCACCGTTCGCTTCAACCTCGCCCAGCCCAATTCGCTGGTCGCCACCACCATCGTCGCCATGCCGATCGTCCCCGAGCACATCTGGAAGGACGTCGCCGATCCGGTGACCTTCGCCAACGAGACCCCGGTCGGCTCCGGGCCGATGACCGAGATCAGCCGCTTCACGCCGCAGGTCTACGAACAATGCCGCAATCCGAACTACTGGGACGCGGCGAGCCTCCATGTCGACTGCATCCGCCTGCCGCAGCTCGCCGACAACCCGCAGGTGCTGGCGGCACTGGCAGACGGCACGCTCGACTGGGCGACCAGCTTCATCCCGGACATCGACAACACCTTCGTCGCCAAGGATCCGGAGCACAACCACTACTGGTTCCTGCCCTCGAGCCTCGTCGCGTTCACGCTCAACCTCGAAACGCCCGACGCGAATAACAAGAAGGCGTTCAACGACGTCAACTTCCGTCGCGCCGTGAGCATGCTGATCGACCGCCAGTCGATCATCGACATCGCCGGCTACGGCTATCCGGTGATCAACGAAGACCCCGCCATGCTGGGCTCGTTCTACAAGGCGTTCGGCAATCCGGAAGTGGTCACGCAGTTCGGCCAGTACGGCAAGTTCGACCTAGAAGCCGGCAAGGCGCTGCTGGAGAAGTCCGGTTACGTCGACAAGGACGGCGACGGCTTCCGCGACAATGCTGATGGCACGCCGATCGCCATCGACATCGAGATCCCGAACGGCTGGACTGATTGGATCGACGCGGTCCAGATCGCCCTCGAGTCGCTGAAGGCGGCCGGGCTCAACGTGAAGATGTCGACGCCCGAGGAATCGGTGTGGGCCTCGGACCTGATCGACGCCAAGTACTCCATGTCGCTCAACGCCATCGCCTCGGCGGCCAACCCGTACTTCCCCTACATCCGCTCGTTCAATCCGGCCGATTTCGGCAAGAGCCGCACCTCGGCCCAGCGCTGGACCGACCCCGCGGTGGTCGAGATGCTCAACAAGTACACCCAGGTGAAGGACCCGGCCGAGCAGAAGGCGATCATGGACGCCATCCAGCTCAAGGTGGCCGAGGCCATGCCGGTGATCCCGGTCTACAACAGCCCGTCGTTCTACCAGTACAGCACCAAGCGCTTCACCGGCTGGGCCAACGCCGACAACCCGATCACCTCGCCGGTGGTCTCCAATGCCAATCCGGGCCGCCTGCTGCAGTTGCTGGCGCTGCGGCCGGTCGCGCAATAACTGTCTGAACCGGGGGCGCGCCAGGTCGGCGCGCCCACCCAAGCGAGATAGGATAGCAGCCGGATGGCCTTTATGCTTCGGCGCCTGACGTTCTACCTTGCGGCCTTCATCGCCGC
>JBKJMF010000113.1:0-12029 GCA_046596525.1 Devosia sp.
GATGACTCGACCGTCAAGGTGACCCTCACCCAGCCGAGCCAGAACTTCTGGCGTGGCATGGGTTCGGTCTCCGGCCTGATCCAGCCCGAGCACGCCGCCGGTACCATCGCCACCAACCCGATCGGCACCGGCCCTTACGTCCTCAAGTCGTACACCACCAACTCGACCTTCGAGTTCGAGGCCAACCCCAGCTACTGGGGCACCAAGCCGGCCATCACCGCCGCCACCGTGCGCATCGTGACCGATGGCACCGCCGGCCTCAACGCTCTCGAAGCCGGCGAAGTCGACGCCGTTCCGGTCATCACCATCGACCTCTGGGAACAGCTGACCAAGCGCGAACTCGACAAGAAGTTCACGCTCCTCACCTACCCGCAGATCGGCGAGCCGACCTACGCCGTGTTCAACCAGAAGCTCGATCCCGAACTGCGCCAGGCGCTGGCCGAGACGCTCGACCGCCAGTCATACAATGACGCCTTCGGCGCCGCCTGGGGTGCCGAGAACACCTGCACCTTCGCGCTGCCGAACCAGCCCTGGTACGCGGCCGAAAGCGCCGAAAGCTGCCCGTACCCGTACAACTACGAAGACGCGATGGGTAAGGCCGCCAAGTGGGCCTCGACCCCGCTTGAGTATGCCTCGCTGAGCGACGTTCCCGATCTCTCGCTTCCGGCCGATATCATGATCCCGGCCATGCAGGGCGCCGGCTTCAACGTCACCCGCAACGCCATCGACCTGGCGCGCTACAGCCAGTTGATCTTCCAGGGCCGTCCGCCGCAGTTCGACATCACCGTGATGTCGGGCGACGCCGAGCCGACCCAGTGGGCCTGCCCGACCGCCGACAAGGCCGGCTGGTCGACGTACTGCAGCCAGCCCTACACCGATGCCCTGCTGGCCGCCGATGCTGCCCCGTCCGACGAGGAATACCTCGCCAAGATGAAGGAAGCCGCCGACATCCTGCGCAAGGACGCCGTCATCGTCCCGCTGATCGCCAAGAAGGGCGTCGGCCTGTTCGATGCCGAGCTCAAGGGCTTCCTCGAGCCGCGCGTTCTCGTCGCCATCGAGATCGGCAAGCTGCACTGGTAAGTGTAGGCTGACACACACGCGAGCCGCCGGCCTTCGCGCCGGCGGCTCGCACCACGTTTCTCCAAGGGTTGGGTTGAATGGCAATCTACGTGCTGCGCAAACTGGCGTTCTTCCTGGGCGCCGTGTTCATTGCGTCGCTGGCCATCTTCTTCCTGATCCGCGCCGCCGGCGGCAACGTCGCCGCCATCGTCCTCGGCAAGGACGCCACCGCCGACGCGATCAACGCCCTCGCCCACACCTACGGCCTCGATCTGCCCCTGCCGGTCCAGTACTTCAACTGGATCGCCAACATGTTCCAGGGCGACCTCGGCCAATCCTTCCGCACCAAGGAAAGCGTCGCCGACCTCGTCACCGCGCGGCTTTCCGTCTCGGTACCGCTGGCCCTCTCCGGCCTGCTGCTCGGCCTCATCATCGCCATTCCCGTCGGCACCATCGCCGCCCGCAATGTCGGCAAGCCATCGGGCGCCATCCTTGCGCTGGTCAGCCAGATCGGCATCGCCGTGCCGGTGTTCTGGGCCGGTATCCTCCTCTCCGTGCTGTTCGGCGTGAAACTCGGCTGGCTCCCCACCGGCGGCTGGATCGATTGGCGCGAAAGCCCGATCGGCGCCATCCGTTCGCTGGTCCTGCCGGTGCTGTCGCTCGGCCTGATCATGGCCGCGGTGCTGATCCGCTATGTCCGCTCGGCCGTGCTCGACGTCATGAACCAGGACTACGTCCGCACCGCCCGCGCCGTCGGCATGACCCGCACCCAGGCGCTGCTCAATGTCGGCCTCCGCAACGCCGCGCTGCCCATCGTCACCATCGTCGGCCTGCAGATCGCCGAGCTGATCGGCGGCACCGTCATCATCGAGATGGTGTTCTCGCTGCCGGGCCTCAGCCGCATGATCCTCGCCAACGTCGCGGCGCGCGAAGTGATCGTGGTCCAATCCACCGTCATGCTCATCATCGTCTTCGTCATCTTCGTCAATTTCATCGTCGACCTGCTCTACGGGGTGCTCGATCCCCGCGTCCGGAACGCAGCGTGAGGAGCGGGAGCAAGCCATGAGCACCATCGCCTCTGCCCCAGCCACCCCGCGCCGCCGTCGTCGCCTCCATCTCAACGCCTCGCTCGTCGTCGGCATCGGCCTCACTGTCGGCTTCCTCGTCGTCGCCGTCATCTCGTTCTTCTGGCTGCCCTCCAACCCCAACATCCCGAACATCAAGAACCGCATGCTGCCGCCCGGCACGGTCGACCATTGGCTCGGCACCGACGGGCTCGGCCGCGATGTCATCGCCCAGCTGATGGTCGGCGCCCGCACCTCGATCCTCGTCGGCGCTGGTGGCGCCACTATCAGCCTGCTCCTCGGCACCATCGCCGGGCTGGCCGCTGCGGCCTACGGCAAGATCGCCGATGAAGCCATCTCTCGCGGCGCCGACATCATGCTGTCGATCCCGGGGATGGTCACCGCGCTGGTGCTCGCCGCCACCATGGGCTCGGGCGCGCTGACCACCATCTTCGCGCTGACCGCCTTCTTCACGCCCTCCTTTACCCGTGTCATCCGCTCCGCCGCGATGAGCGTGCTGCAGGAGGATTTCATCACTTCCGCCAAGCTCTACGGCCGCGGCAAGCTGTTCATCCTGGCACGCCACGTCATCCCCAATATCGCCGGTGTAATGATCGTCCAGTTCACCCTCTATTTCGCCGCCGGCATCCTCACCGAGGCGGGCCTCTCCTATCTCGGCGTCGGCGTTACCCGGCCCTCGATCTCGTGGGGCATGATGCTCAATGAGGCCCAGCAGACCGTGGGCATTTCCTCGCCGCTCGCCATGTGGCCGGGCCTCGCCATCGTTATCGTCGTGCTCGGCCTGAACCTGCTCGGTGATGGCCTGCGCGATGTGCTCGATCCCAAGCTGAAGCGGAGGAGCTGATGACCTCCGGCAAACCGCACGCCCTCGAAGTCAAGAACCTCGAAGTCACCAACGGCGACGTCACCGCCGTGCGCGGCGTCTCCTTCACCATCCCGCATGGTGGCCGCATGGGGCTCGTAGGCGAGTCCGGCTCGGGTAAGTCGATGACGGCACTGGCCTTGATGGGGCTGCTGCCTATGGGTTGGAGCATCCGCGGCAATATCCTCCACGAGGGCGTCGATCTCGCAACCCAGTCTGACAAGGCGCTGTCGAGCCGCCGTGGTCGCACCCTTTCCATGGTGTTTCAGGACCCGCTGTCGTCGCTCAATCCGGTCCGCCGCGTCGGCGTCCAGATCAGTTCGGTCATCCGTCGCCACACCGGCGCCGACAGGAAGACCGCCGAGGCGCAGACCATCGAGCTGATGAAGCAGATGAACCTGCCCCGCGCCGAGCAGCTGATGCGCGCTTACCCGCACGAGATCTCCGGCGGCCAGCGCCAGCGCATCATGATCGCCATGGCGCTCGCCTGCTATCCGCAGTTGATCATCGCCGACGAGCCGACCACAGCACTCGACGTCACCGTGCAGAAGCAGGTGCTGCGCCTCCTCAACGGCGCGGTCCGCGATCGCGGTTCGGCGCTGCTGATGATCACCCACGACCTGCCGATCATCGCCGCCATGTGCGACACCGTCGCCGTGATGTATGCCGGCCGCATCGTCGAGATCGGCCCGGTGCAGGACGTGTTCCGCAACCCGCGCCACCACTACACGCGCGGCCTGCTCGACAGCCAGCCGACCATGGACAACATCGCGCTCGACGGCTCGTCGCGTCTCGTCTCGATCCCCGGCATGGTGCCGCCGCTGCACAGCCTGCCGCCCGGCTGCGCCTTCAACCCGCGCTGCCCCGCCTCCACCGACAAGTGCAGCGAAGCCATGCCCGAACTCGGCGCCCGGGGCTTCAACGCTGCCTGCTGGCATCCCATCACCGCTGCCGGCGAGGTGGCCGCGCAATGACCGCCGCCGTGACCCCATTCCCCGCCGACATCAGACCGCTGCTCGAAGTCCGGCAGCTTAGCCAGGTCTACAACCTGAACCGGCAGAAACTGCTCGGCCCGCGCCCAACCCTTCAGGTGCTCGACAGCATCGACTTCTCGGTGCGCCCCGGTGAGGCCGTCGGCCTCGTCGGCGAAAGCGGCTCGGGCAAGACCACCCTCACCCGCATGCTCACCGGCGTCGAACGTCCCGGCGAGGGTCAGGTGCTGTACGGCGGCATCGACGTCTGGACCGGCGGCGAGGCACATCGGAAGCTGTTCCGCCGTTCGGTACAGGTGGTGCTGCAGAACCCGCGCTCTTCGCTCGATCCGCGCATGCGGGTCGGCACCTCGCTGCTCGAGCCGCTGCGCGCCCTGAAGATCGAAGGCGACCATGCCGCCCGCGTACTCGAAGTGCTCGATCAGGTCGGCCTCGACAAGAATGCGCTCGAACGCTTCCCGCACGAATTCTCCGGCGGCCAGTTGCAGCGCATCGCCATCGCCCGCGCCCTGATGCCCGGCCCAAAAGTGCTGATCGCCGACGAACCGGTCTCTGCGCTCGATGTCTCGATCCAGGCCCAGGTGCTGAACCTATTGAAGGACCTGGTGAAGAACCTCGGCCTCGGTCTCGTCTTCATCGCCCACGACCTGTCGGTGGTCGCCTACACCACCAGCCGCGTCTCGGTGATGTCGTCGGGCAAGATCGTCGAAGTGGGGAAACCTCTCGACCTGTTCAGCCACCCGCAGGCCGAAGCCACCAAGAACCTCGTCGGCGCCATTCTCAGCGTCGAAAGCGGCCTCGCCGGAAACGCCCTCGCATGACCACTCCCGCCGTCGCCATCACCGGCTCCACCACCGGCATCGGCTTCGCCATCGCCGAGGCCTTCGCCCATGCCGGCGCCCGCCTCGCCATCAACTCGCACGTCGCCGACACGGCGGCGCTGGCGAAGCTCTCGGCCATTACCGAGTGCCACTTCGTCGAGGCTGATATCTCCACCGTCGCGGGTGCTCAGGGCTTCATCGCAAAGGCCCGCGAAAAACTCGGTAGCCTCGACACGCTGGTCAACAACGCTGGCACCTTCCGCGACACCGAATTCGACGACCTCACCGAAGCGATCTTCGAGCGCACCTTCAACCTCAATGTGAAGGGCTACCTCTTCGCATCGCAGGCTTTCGTGAAGCAGCTGTCGCCGGATCAGCAGAACCCCAGCATCATCTGCGTCGGCTCCACCAATTCGCTGGCCGCCGAAAAGAACAGCGTCGTCTACGACACATCGAAGGGCGCCGTGCTGATGCTGATCCGCTCGCTCGCTGTGACACTTGCCAGCCGCGGCATCCGCGTCAACGGCATCGGCCCCGGCATCGTTGAGACGCCGCTCACCAAGGCCGGCCTCGACACTCCCGGCGTCCGCCCGGCGCTCGAACGCCAGATCCCGCTCGGCCGCGTCGGCATGCCCGATGACATAGGCGGCGCTGCAGTATTCCTCGCCTCCCCCGCCGCCCGCTACATCACCGGGCAGATGCTCTATGTCGACGGCGGTATCCTCGCCAACCAGATGTCCTGGGAGCCGCGAACGGACTAGGCGAACGGATCCGCCACCTGCGGCCAGAGCGGCCGGCCGGCATGTGGTAGCGGCAGCGTCTTGAAGTCCGGCGATGAGGTGCCCTGCGCCACCGAGTAGATGATCCGGTCGGCGATCGGCGCGAAGCCGGCGTGGAAATGCTGTGCCGACTTGATGATCACCGTCCGGTAGCTGCGCACATCGATGCCGAACTGGGTGAACGCATCCGGATTGAACGTCTGTGTGCGGATGGTGTTGATGACGATATGTACGCCGCCCGCATCCAGTAGCACCGCATCGCCCATCGGCATCTTACCGGCGCCGTAGGTGACCTTGGCGTCGTGGACGATCTTCAGCACCTTGGCTTCGACATCGACCGGATTGCCCGACATGGCGCTGACTTTGCCACCAATCCGCAACCGCAGCGTCGAGCCCTCGCCGGCCTCCTCGCAGACGCGCACCGCCGCCGGATCCCATACGAGCCCGAAAAGCGCGCTCTCGGCCCCGGAGGCCAGTAGCGGCTCCAGCAGGAACGTCGAGTCACCAGCCGCGCCACACCCGGCATTGTCGGAGATATCGGCCACCACCGTGCAGCCATTGCCCGCGGCAATCGCCGCCATCGTATCGCCGACGTTCAGCAGGTTTGCCGAATAGGTCTCGCGCAGCTTCCAGATCCGATCGCCGAGTTCCTTCGCCACCGCCTCCGCCAGCGCCTGGTCGCCATCGATCATCACCACGGTCTTCGCGCCGACATCCGGCACATCGGCCCACGGAAAGCCGTGCCCAAAACTCACCGACAGCACCTTGTCGCGCTGCTCGGCCGCCTGCATCCAGTCGACCAGCGCGCGCACCGGCGCATCCGAAGTGCGCCACACATCGAGCATCCGGAGATCGCGCAGTGCCATCACCGGCTTGATCTCGCCCAGCACCGTGCGGCGCGCAATCTCGAACAGTTCGGCCCCGCGTTCGGCGACGTCGGTGTGCGGGTATTCCTTGTAGAGCACCAGCGCGTCGACATTGCGCATCAGCCGCTCCGAGATGTGGCAGTGGAGATCGAACTCCACACCCACCGTCACCTCCCGCCCGACGATCTGCCGGACCATCTCGACCAACTCACCCTCGCAATCGTCGCACCCCTCCGACGCCATCGCGCCATGGAGATTGAGCAGCACCAGATCGACCGGACCGGCGGCTCGGAGATCGTCGAGCAGCGTGTCCCGCAGCTCCTCCCACACGGCCTGCACGGTGCGCCCCGCCGGCTGCGCAAACGCCGAGATACTCTCGATCACCTCGTCGCCGGCCGCCTCAGCCAGCCGGCGCCACTCCCTCAGCGGCAGCACGAAGTAGTTGTCCGAGCTGAGGCTCGCATCGCGGCGCACCCACAGCGTCTCCTCGAACGTCTTCCGCCCGGTCGGCAGCGGCGAGAACGTGTTGGTCTCGGTGCCGAGCGCCGCGATGAAGATGCGCATCAGGCGGCCTCGAAACCCTTGAGGCCGACATCGCGCGCCGCCGCGTCCAGTTGATCGAGCGTCGCCGCGTCGATCGGGATACCCTCTGCAACGCGCCTCGCCTTGCTCTCGAGTTCCGGCATCCCCGGCAGCTTCACCGAGCCACCGGCCTCGTTCTCCGACAGCACCCAGCCCAGCACCGATTCCATCTCGGCCGCGAACGGCCCGGCGGTACCCAGCCGCTCCGGCGAGACGATCACCGAGAACATCGAGTTGATGACAGCGCCGTTGCCATCCTTCTGGTGCTGCGTGGGCGCACCGACCATCGCCGCGCCGAGCAACTCGCAGGCGAGCATCAGCCCCCAGCCCTTGTGCTCACCGAAGGTGGTCAGCGAGCCCGGCGGGGTTTCGAACAGCGCGCCGGGTTGATCGTCGGCTTGCCCTGGTTGTCGAGCAGGCGCCGGGCGGCAGCTCGACGCCCTTGTTGTGCGCCACGCGCACCTTGCCGGCCGCCAGCTTCGAGGTGGCGAAATCCACCACCACCGGCGGTGCGCCGTCACGTGGGAACGCCGCGGCGAATGGGTTGGTCCCGAGCCGCGACTGCGTGCCGCCGAACGGCGCGACGATGGCGCCCGCCACCACGTTGACGAAGTGGATCGATACCACGCCCGCCGCCGCGCACTGCTCGGCCCAATGGCCGATGCGGCCGATATGGTGGCTGTTGCGCAGGCTGACGATAGCGCTGCCCTCGTCCTTGGCTCGGGCGATGCCCAGCGCCATCGCGTCATGCGCCATCACCTGCCCGGCGCCCTGCCCGGCATCGCAGATCAGCATCGCGCCGGTGTCGACCGCCACCTTGAGACTCTGGTTCATCACCATGCCACCCGATCGCACGCCGTTGATGTACATCGGCACCACGCCGACGCCGTGGGAATCGTGGCCGCGCAGGTTCGCTTCCACCAGATGCTCGGCGATCAGCTGCGCTTCCCGCAGCTCCGACCCCGCGGCGCGGAAAACACTTATGGTATTCGCCTGCAGCCGGTCCCAGGGGACGAGGTGCATCTTGGTCTCAGACATCGTGCTCTTCCTTGGAGAATTCAGATCGCGGCGGTAAGCCCGCCGTCGACGGTAATGACGCTGCCCGTGGTGTAGCCCGAGGCGCGTGAGGCGAGATAGAGGGCAGCTGCGCCCAGTTCCGGCGGATCGCCCCAGCGGCCTATCGGCGTACGGTCGGCGATCTTCTTCTGGAACTCCGGCACCGCCCCACGCAACGGCGCATTGCCATCGGTGATGGAAGTAGCCCGGGGCCAAAGCGTTGACGGTGATGCCGTTGGGCGCGAGCTCGACCGCCAGCCCACGCACCAGGCCATGCAAAGCCGTCTTCGCCGTCACATAGGCGCTGATCCCCGGCCGCGCGACCGTCGCGTTGATCGACGAAACGAAGACGATCCGCCCGTACCCCGCCTTGACCATCAACGGTGCCGCATGCCGGGCCAGCCGCCACCCTGCGGTGAGGCTGCCATCGATCACCGATTGCCACTCGGCCTCGTCGAGTTCGACAAATGGCTTCCGCACCCCGGCGGCGGTGTTCGAGTAGAGAATATCGAGCCGGCCGTGCCGGGCCGCGATGTCATTCAGCGCTTCGACCGCCGCATCGCCATCGCCCGCATCGAACGCTGCGATCTCGGCACTGAGGCCCCAGCCGATCAATTGCTCCAGCCGCTCTTCCAGCAGCTCCACCCGCCGCCCCGTCAGCACCACGCGAGCACCGGCCGCGGCCAGTGTCTGCGCTACTGCCCAGCCGAGTCCCTTCGAAGCGCCGGTGACCAGAGCCACCTGACCCGAAAGGTCGAACAACTGTGCGGGATTGGCCGGAGGAGACTGGGACATCAGCTGTATTCGATCCGCGGGTCGATATAGGCGTAGAGCACGTCGACGGCCATGTTGATGCCGATGTAGAGCACCAGGATCACCACGATGCAGCCCTGGATCAGCGGGTAGTCGCGCGTGCTGATCGCCTGGATCAGCAGCCGCCCGAGGCCGGGGTAGGTGAACACCGCCTCGGTCACCACGGCGCCACCGATGAAGTTGGCCATCATCAGGCCCACGATGGTGACGAACGGCAGGAGCGCATTTCGCATGATATGCGTGCCCACCACCTGCCGCTCCGGCAGGCCCTTGGAGCGCGCCGTGCGCACATAGTCGGCCCGCAATTCGCCCACCAGCGAGGCGCGGAGGAACCGCGCCAGGATGCCCGAGACGTACACCCCGAGCGTCAGTGCCGGCAGCGCCAGGTTGCGGATCGCTTGCACCGGATCTTCCCAGATCGGCACGTAGCCCGAGGCCGAAGGCAGCCAGTGCAGCTCGACCGCGAACAGCAGGATCAACAGGATGCCGAGCCAGAAGGTCGGCACCCCCAGCGCCAGCGCACTCCAGGCGCTCAGCACCCGGTCGATCCACGAGCCCGGCTTCAGCGCGCTGAGGATCGCCACCGGAATGCCGATCACCAGCGACACGATGGTGGCGGCAACTGCGAGGTGCAGCGTTGCCGGCAAGCGCTGCCCGATCAGGTGCAGCACCGGCTCCCGGCCATGGATCGACATGCCGAGATTGCCCTGCAGAGCGTTCCACAGCCAGTCGAGGTACTGGACCACCACCGGTCGATCGAGCCCGAACTGCTTCTCCGCCGCGGCGATTGCCTCGGGCGTCGCATTCTCGCCTACCAGCATCCCGACCGGCCCACCCGGCACGGCAAAGATCATCGCCCAGATGCCGATCGACGCCAGCAGCAGCACCGGCACCAGTTGCCCGAAACGGCGTAGTACGAACCCGATCATGGCGTGCCTCCGGCTTTGACGGTGGCCACCACTTCGTTGCGATTTTCAAGGATGCCGGCCAGCGAGCGCCCGATGACGTCGAACGACAGGATGGTCAGCGTCAGCACGATACCGGGCAGCACCGCGTAGTACGGCGCCTCATGCAAATAGGATTTGCCGGTGCGCAGCATCTCGCCCCAGCTTGGCGTGGGCGGCGCCACCCCGACGCCGAGGAACGATAGCGCCGCCTCGAGCAGGATCGCCACCGAACACAGCACCACGATCTGCACGAAGATCGGGCTCCATGAGTTGGGCAGAATGGTGCGGAACATGTTGTAGGCTGAACTGCCGCCGAACGCCTCGACCGCGGTGACGAAATCGCGCCGCCGCAGCGACAGCTGCCTGCGCCCGGGTGATGCGCGCAAAGCTCGGAATCCCGGTGATCCCCACCGCAATCAGCGCCGCCATCTGGCTGCGCCCCAGCACGGCGATCATCGCCATGGCGAACAGGATTGCCGGCAGCGCCAGCAGCACGTCGACGAACCGCATCAGCGTCGCATCGCGCCAGCCGCCGAAAAACCCGGCCACCAGCCCGATCGGCACACCGATCACCGCCGCAATCATCACCGCACCCGCCGCCGTCAGCAGCGAAGTACGGGCCCCAAACACCACTCGCGCCAGGATGTCGCGCCCCACCTCGTCGGTGCCGAACCAGTTGGCGACGGACGGGCCGTTGAGCGCGTTGGTCAGCTTCTGCGCATAGGGATGCAGTGGGAGGAAATCGGCGAAAATTGCAGCCAGCGTGATCGCGGCAAGGAACAGCACCGATAGCGCCGAGCCCGGCCTGCGCATCAGGCGTCGCAGCACTGACCAGATCGAACGGAGGAACGTCATCGCACGTCCTCCAACTCGCGCGCGGCCAATAGCGGCCCCGCATGGTGGCACGAGGTTCGCGTCTCCAGCCCCGGATAGGGCCCGAACACCGGCGCCTCGCTGCGGCAACGCTCGGTGGCGCAGAAGCAGCGCGGGTGGAAGGTGCAACCATCAGGCGGTTTGGCCGGATTGGGAATCTCGCCCTCCAGCACGATGCGGCGCCGGCTGTCGCGCACCGCGGGATCAGGCACCGGAGCAGCGGAGAGCAAGCTCTGCGTATAGGGATGCACCGGCTGGTCGTAGAGCTCGTCGCGCGCACTCTCCTCGACGATCCGGCCCAGATACATCACCGCCACGCGATCGGAGACATGGCGCACGACCGACAGGTTGTGCGCGATGAACAGGTAGCCGAGCCCAAGCTCCTCTTGCAGATCCTGCAGCAGGTTGATCACCTGCGCCTGGATCGACACGTCGAGCGCCGCCACCGGCTCATCGAGGATCAGCAGCCGCGGCTTCAGCGCCAGCGCCCGGGCAATGCCGATCCGCTGCTTCTGCCCGCCCGAGAATTCGCTCGGATAGCGCCCCAGCATCGAGCGCGACAGGCCGACCATGTCGAACAGTTCGGCGATGCGCGGCGCCCCGCCCATCTCGTCATAGATGCCATGGATGCGCAGCGGCTCGGCGACGATGTCCTCGACCGTCAGCACCGGGTTCAACGACGCATAGGGGTCCTGGAAGATGTACTGCATCTGCCGGCGCGCCTTGCGCATGTGCGTGCGGTCGAGCCCGACGATCGATTCCCCCTCGAACCGGATATCGCCGCCCGTTGCCCCGATCAGCCCCATGATGGCGCGCCCGGTGGTGGTCTTGCCGCAACCGGATTCGCCGACGAGGCTCACCGTCTCGCCCGGCCGCACGGACAGGCTCACGCCGTCGACAGCCCGCACCCAGCCGACGGTGCGGCGCAGGATGCTGGACTTGACCGGGAAGTGGACCTTCAGGTCATCGACCACCAGCAGCGGCTCGGCAGCAGCATCGATCGCCACCGCCTCGCGCGGCGTTGCCGCCACGCCGGCCTCGGCAATCTCCTCGGCAAAATGACAGGCCGCCTGCTGCACGCCGCTCACCGCGCGCAGTGCCGGCTCCTCTGCACTGCAGAGCACCCGCCCACGCGCCAGCGCACAGCGCGGGTGAAAGCTGCACCCGGTCGGCAAGGCGCTCGGCGTCGGCGCCTGCCCGGGGATCGGGTCGACCCGTGCGTCGCTGGTGTCGATGCGCGGAATGGAGCGCAGCAGCACACGCGTGTACGGATGCCGCGGCGAGCGGAACAGCT
>JBKJMF010000185.1:0-11535 GCA_046596525.1 Devosia sp.
TGCGTTCGGATGGCCACCCCGAACGACAGGGAGTGCGCGGCAATGCAGTTTTTGACGAGTTTGCTGGGCGAATCGGGCGGAACAATCGTCACATCCGTGCTCGCGTTGGGCATCGTCCTGGTGCTGATTGTGCTCGGCCTGTGGGCGCTCAAGTTCGTCACCCGCACCGGCACGGTGGTCGGCCGAGGCCGCAACCGGCGTCTCAGCGTCATCGATCACATGCAGGTCGACGCCAAGCGGCAACTGCTGATCATCCGTCGCGACAATGTCGAGCACCTTATCCTCACCGGCGGCCCGCAGGACGTTGTCGTCGAGTCCGGCATTCCGGTCGAGCGCCCGCCCATGCCGGCGCATCGCCCCAGTCAGCACGAAGTGCCGCCACCGCCTGCCCCAACGCTCACCACGAGCGAGATCGAGAAGCTGCGCGAGTTCGTCCGCCCGGCATCGTCGACCCGCAAATTCCCCTCGCTCCGGCAAACGGGCCTCCTGCGTCCAGTGAGCACCATGGAACCCGCCATCATCCCGATGCCCTCGATGACTGGGGATAACTCGGGCCGCAGCAAAGCCGACTCAGCTACAACCCCCGCAGGCAAGGACAACGGGCGGGCTGCGCTTGGCGCTCAACGCAATCTCGGGGATGAACCCAAGGCGGAAACCCGGTAACCGCCTGGCGCTTCGGCGCGTCCTCACGCTTGCGGCATTTCTTGCTGCCCTGATCCTGCCGAGCCTCGCCTTCGGGCAGGATGTCTCCATCGATTTCGGCAACGACGCGACGATCACCGAGCGCGCGGTGCAGCTCGTCGGGTTGATCACCTTGCTGTCGCTGGCGCCATCCATCCTGGTGATGGTGACCAGCTTCACCCGTATCGTGGTGGTGCTGTCGCTGCTGCGCACCGCCATCGGCCTCCAGACCGCGCCGCCCAACTCGGTAATGGTGAGCCTCGCGCTGTTCCTGACCATCTTCGTCATGGGTCCGACGCTGCAGCAGAGCTACGACAACGGCATCGCTCCGCTGATCGCCGGCACCATTCCGATCGAGGAGGCGTTCACCCGAGCATCCGGTCCGGTGCACGATTTCATGGCTGCGAACGTGCGGCAGGCCGACCTGCAGCTGTTCTTCGACATGTCCTCGACCCCGCCGCCCGCCGACAGTGCGGCCATCCCGCTACAGATCCTGATCCCGGCCTTCATGATCTCGGAGCTGAGGCGGGCCTTCGAGATCGGCTTCCTGTTGTTCCTGCCCTTCGTCATCATCGACATGGTGGTGGCGTCGGTGCTGATGTCGATGGGCATGATGATGCTGCCGCCGGTGGTGATCTCGCTGCCGTTCAAGCTGATCTTCTTCGTGCTCGTCGACGGCTGGCACCTCGTCGCCGGCTCGCTGATCCGCAGCTTCGTCAGTACCTAGCAACGCAGTCCTGCTCTAGGCGGCGCCCGGCATCGACTTGTCCGGAACCATGCTCTCGGCATCGCCGTAGAGCTCGCGGTACGACGCGAGGAACGCATCGAGTGAGTCCGCGCTCGCGACTTCCCGCGCCACCTTGCGGAACTCCAGTGATTGCGGAGCGATGTCGCGGGTGACGTACTCGAACAGCGGCCATTCCGCAGAGTTCGCCATCTGGTCGGAGAACTTTGAACGGATACGTGACAGCCCCAGCTCATCGCCCGCGAGCACGAAGCCGACAGCAGCCTTGACCACGCTCATACGCGCAGGCTGCGACAGCTTGGAGCTGCCATCGGCCGGGGCGTTGATCACTTCCAGCAACTCGGACGCCATGGCGTAGTTCTTCGACTTCCAGTAGCCGTCGACGCGCAGGATGTCGGCGTCCTTGCCGTTGAGCTTGGAGATCAAATCGAGCGCCAGCTCCTGCCGGCCGGCATCGATCAGCGCCCGCGACTCGAGGATGCGGCGCTGCCGTTCCAACTGCGGCGGCAGGTCGGCGAGTCGTGTCTTGTTGAGCACGCGGAGCGCACTCTCGGGATTGCGGTCGGCGATGCGGATCAGCGCCAGGTCGGTCGCCACTTGCGCCTGCGCGACGCCGGTGAGCCGGCTGTCGATCTGGTACTCAAGGAGGTCGGCTGCCTGGGTCAGCAGGTCGACCTTGACCAGCCGGCGCGCCAGGTTGCGGATCATCTCGTCGCCACGCGCACCCGGCGGGGTGAGCTGGCGGAAATCGTAATACAGCGACAGCGCGTCGAGATCGCTGAGCGTGTCGGCGGCGCCGTTGAGGTAAAGATCCTCGAAGGTCCCCTGCGCCTCGGCGAGGAGCGCGTCGATCGAGGTATTCTCGGGGAAGCTGGAGGCCGCTTCCTTCACTGCATCGAACCCGTCGCGATAGTCGTGATTGGCGAAATAGAGCTCGGCCAACAGCTTCTGCATGTCGGCTTCGAGCGTCGTACCGCGCCACATCAGCGCTTCGGCGGACAGCGTTTCGGTCGCCTTGGAGAGGTCGACCTTGCCGGCCTTCTGCAGCAGCATCAGCGTCCGGTACACTGCCTCGGCCCGGGTTGGGCGGAAATCGTAGGCGATGACCTGGCCATAGGTGTCGGCGGCGTCCTGGTCGTGTCCTTCGAGTTCGGCGACGCGCCCCTGCATGAGCTGGAAGTAGCTGACCTGCTCCGGATCGAGCATCGGGAAGTTGACTTTGCCAATCAGCCGCAGCGCCATCGGCGTGTCGTTGGTTTCCACCGCCGCGCGCAGCGCCGCGAACAGGAACTTGGTCTGCACCCACGACGGATAGGTGTCGGCAATGCCTTCGGCGGCGACGGCATCGAGCCGTGCGCCGCGGAAGTCGCCGCTGTCGGTACGCGCCATGGAGCGCCACAGCAACGCGTCGCTTTCCTCAGGGAACGTGCCGCCGTTGAGTATCGTCAGTGCGTCCAGCCAGCGGCCGGCGAGCGTATCGGCGATGGCGCGGACGAGCCTGGTCTTCTTGCGCAGGTCCTCGCTCTTCAGCTCCGCATCGAGCACGCCGAGCACGCCGATGGCCTCGTAGGAGAGGTCGTTGCCGACATAGAGCTGCGCCAGGTCGAGCCGCGCCACGTCGCGCAGGCGCCCCTCCGCACCGGCGGCGCGCGACATGGTCTCTTCCTTACGGGCGGTGAAGTGTTCCGGGTTATCCTCGCGCCAGACGGCGAGGTCGAGATAGCTCTGGCGGAACTCAGGCGAGTTGCCGGCATCGAGCTTGCGCGAGGCCTCGACGGTCGAGAGCGTCAGGCCGGACTTGGCAGAGATCACCGCCACCTTCTCCTCGATCTCGACGTCGAGGCTGTCGTTCCGAGGCTTGATCACCAGCCCGTGAGCCGAGCGCAGCGCATCGAAATCGACGAACTGCAGGCTGCGGGTGAGGCCGCGTGCGGGCGGCATCACCGTGACGACGCGCAGCGTGTCGCCGACGACGGGGTCGCGCAGCACATGCACCTTGCCGGGGCGCTCGATGTTGGCGGTCATCTCGAAGCGGCCGTCCTCGTCGCGCTCGCGGTCGAGCGTCATCGGCTCGGTGGCGCTGAGCAATGCATCGCCGAGCGACAGGACCCAGGCCCTGCCCTCCGACCCCAGCGTTGCCAGCTTGTCGACTGCCAGGTCCATGCGGACCACCTTGGTCTCGCCGGCTGCCACCAACTCGAAATTGCTGGCTATGCTCGACAGTGCGTCCGAAGGCGGCGGCGCCGCCACGGATTGCGGCGTATCGAACACCATCCACACGGTGTCGCCGCGACGGAACACCGCCGCAGGTGTATCCGCATCGAACGGGAAGGCGACGCGTACCGTATTGCCGACGGTGGTCACCGACGGCGTCACCACGCCGCGCGTCGTCGGATAAAGGTCCGAGGTATCGTCGGTACCGGTCTCGAGGCCGAGACGGGCCGCAAGGCGCTGCTCCTGCTCGGCGGCGGCGACTTCCAGATCGAGGCGCGCCTGCTTGGCCTTGGCTTCCGCCGCCAGTGCAGCCTTCAGGCCCTGCTCAGGAGCGATGTCGACGTCGATGACGAACTGACGGGGCGAGAGCTCATAAAACCGCGGCACGACGCCATCGGCGACGGCAAAGTCGATCGCCGAGCCGGATGGGCTTACGGAATTGGTGGCGCCTTTGAACTCGGGCGGCAGGTCCGCCTTCAGCGCGTAGAGATCGACCGCCACGGGCCAGTCGAAGGTCAACGAGCCCTTGGTCTCCTTCAGCGCAAACTTGGCTTTGGTATCGACATTCCAGTCGAACTGGAGGCGCAGGAACGTCGGATTGCGGCCAACGCGGACTGAGGCGACCGGCTGCAGTGCCTTTGCCTCTTCCTCCTTACGCTTCTGCTCGGCGATGACGGCAGCGCGCGCCGACCGATCGGCCAGCGCCGACACGACCTCGGGCGGCAGTGACGGCGGCAGGCCGACCCAGTTGGTGGGCAGGAGGTCGATGTAGAGCTTCTCGCCTGCATCCATGCGGTTGATGTTGAACGTAGTCCTCAGCCCGATGCGGATGCCGCGCTGGTCGGGATCGACGCGCGCGATGGTCGCGTACTCGGGCATGGCGAGGGAGATATCAGGGAGCAGGACCGTGATCGGCTGGTCGAACTCGATGGCAAGCACGCCGTTCTCGTACTTGACCTTGTATTTGGGGAGATCCATCCGCTCGGGGAAGGCGATGATCAGGCGGCCGAAACCCTTTTCGGGAGTGGCGAATATCTGTGCCTTTTCCTGCGCCAAAGCGGTGCTGGGCCATAGACTACAGGCGATGAAGAACGCCAATGCAGCCAAGCGCCACGGGAACGCAGACGTTCCTCGCCGATATGCGACCCGCGATGTCATGCCAGCTTCTGCCCGCCCTACACTCTTCTGGTGAGCCGAGCATAGGCAGGCGGGCTTAACGGGCGCCTAATCGGCACCCGCACAAAGCGTGAAGAAATACGAGTTTCCTGCGGGACTTACTGCCCGACGATCTGCGGCAGGCTGTTGAGGTCTTCCACCGCAACATCGAGAGTTGGCTCCGCCTCCTCGGTCGCTAGGCCGGAGGTCAGCGACTTGGCCCTCATCGGGTCCATCCGCGCGAGGATCGGTGCCATCTTGCGGGGGTTCATGGCACGCGCCACCCGCAGCAGGACGGGCATATCGAGCTGGTTGAAGATGGTAGCTGCTTCCTTCGCTTTCATCGTCTCGTACATCGCTACGATGCCGGCGAACTCAGCGTTCTCGGTGGACTTCTTTTCATCGACCAGCGCATTGATCCTGGCCTCGATGGCTTTGAGCGTCGCCGTACGCTCATCGAGCCGCTTCTCGGCGGCCTCGACCAGCGCCATGCGCATCTCGAGTTCCTTCTCGCGTGCATCGAGCGAGTCGCGGCGCTCGCCGAGCCGGCCGAGCAGGTCGGCCTCGCTGCCGGTATCGGCGGCCATTGGTGCCAGCACGCCGGCGCTGTTGACTTCCACCGGCAGGGCGTCGCCGTGCTCGTTGACGGCCATCGACGGCGGGCACTCGACCGCTGCGGCGTCAGCCGGTGGTTCGCCGTGAGCTTCCGCGGGAGCTTCGGTAGCGGCCTCCACGGCGGCCTCGTCGGGAGGACAGGCCGTCTCGATCGGCGCGGCAGCGTGGTCGGCCGCAGCGGGTTCTTCCGCCGTTTCGGCAGTGTCGCCGGCTGCGGCTTCGGCGCCATGACCGCCCTCTGCAGGCGCGCCCTCGGGACCGAGCGGCAACACCGGAGCGCCATCGTCAAGCGTCGGGCTGGTATCGGCCATGGTGGCATCAGCCGGCAAGGCCATGGTCGGATCTGCGCCTGCTGCACCGCCCTCGGCGCCACCCGCGTGCCCACCATCAGCCCCGGCGGCAATCGCGTTGCCCGTGCCGGTCAGCACATAGCCGCCAGTCGTCACCAGCCCGATGCCCTTGAAGAGCAGGAGCGCAGTGGCGGCAGCTATGACGACCGGGAGCAGTCGCGGTGTCTTCATCAGGCTGCGTTGCCCCTGATCCGCGGCCGCATCGAAAGTTGCTGCAAGGCGGACTGCACCTTGTTGGGCTCGTCGAGGCGATCGTCGAACGGCTGCGTGCCGCGGGCCGCGCTGGTGATCCGGGCCAGACGATCCATGATCTGCTGGCCGGCATTGACATGGTTGGCGAGTTCGATGCCGAAGCGCTCGGCCTCGCCCAGCCGCGTCTCCAGCACCGTCTCGGCTTCCTGAGCGGTGTGCTTCAGTTCCTGGATCGCGGAATTAGCGAGCCCGGTGGCCTGCATAAGGTCCGCGACCATCTGCTTCAACTCACCACGGTCGGAGTGCAGCCGCTTCAAACGCTGGTTGAGGATAACGCAATACCCGATTGTCGTTGCAAGCAAAATCGTGACCAGCGTTTCGATCACGAGACCTAGCGGCAAACCGAGCATCAGCGGCCCTCCATTTTGTTTTCGTCGATGGCTTCAAAGGCCGCCATCGTTACCTTCGGCCCGTTAAGCGGGCGAGACACGCGCACCGACACATGGTTGCCGATGTGTCCCATGATTGCTTCCGTCAGTTCGACCTGGCCGCAGCGGAGCCGGATCGGATCGCTCGGCGTGCGGTCGAACATCACTGTGTCGCCCGGCTGCATGGTGAGCACGCGGCTGAGCGGCAGGTCCATTTCGTGGAGGATCGCGTCGACCTCGACATCGGCATTGAAGATCTCGGTAGCGAGGTGGCCTTCCCAGATCGGGTCGCGGCCGAACTTTTCGCCCATATACATCTGGAGGAGCTGTTCGCGGATCGGCTCGATCGTCGCGTAGGGGAGCAGGATCTCGATCTTGCCGCCGCGGTCGTCCATCTCGATCCGGAGCTCGATCAGGATCGCGGCATTGGCCGGGCGCGAGATGGCAGCGAAGCGCGGGTTGGTCTCCAGCCGCTCGACCTTGAAATTGACCTCGGTCACCGGCTCGAAGGCGCGGTGCGTATCCTCGAGGATCACCTCGATCATCCGGCGGGCCAGCGCCATCTCGATGGTGGTGTAGGGGCGGCCCTCGACGCGGATTTGGCCGCCGACGCGGCGGCCGCCGAGCAGCACGTCGATCATCGAGTAGATCAGCGCCGAGTCGACGGTGAGCAGCCCGTAGTTCTCCCACTCCTCGGCCTTGATGACTGAGAGGATGGCGGGCAGCGGGATGGAATTGAGATAGTCGCCGAAACGCACCGACGAGATGGAGTCGAGCGCAACTTCAACGTTATCGGAGGTGAAATTGCGCAGCGAAGTCGTCGCCAGCCGCACCAAGCGGTCGAAGACGATTTCGAGCATCGGTAGGCGTTCGTAGCTGACCAGCGCCGAGTTGATCAGCGCCTGCACGCCGGTGAGCTCGGCGCCGCCGCCAGCATTGGGGTCGAACCCCAGGAGGCTGTCGATCTCGTCCTGGTTGAGCACGCGATCTGCCGCGCCGGCCTCGCCGCTGTCGGCTTCGAGCATGGCCGCCCATTCGGCGCCCATGTCGTCCTCGGCGCCCAAGGCAGACGCCGCAGCGGTGCCGGCGGCAGCCCAATCGTCGCTGAGTTTGTCCTGGTCGCCGGGTCCAGCCATTACTGCACCAGGATTTCCTTGAAGAGGATGGAGTCGACCTGCGCCGGGTAGATCGCGATGTTGACGCGGCGGCGTAGTTCTTCCTTCAGCCGGTAGATCCCGGCCGAGCCTTCGAGGTCGCTTTTGCGCAGCTCGCGCAGGTAAACCTGGAAGGCGTCGACCACCTTGGCCATGCGCGGCTGGATCTCGGTCATCACTTCTTCATTGGCGACCTCGAGCGCCACGGTGAGCTTCATGAACTGCTCGCGCTCGCCATCGCCGCGCAGGTTCACCGTCATGGTGGGCAAATTGAAGATGAAGGTCTCGGGCACCGCGGCCAGGTGCCCTTCCGCAGCAGCATCTTTGGGCGCCGAGAACAGCAGGAAGTATGCAGCAGCGCCGCCGCCGAGCAGCACCACGGCCGCCCCGACCATGGCGATCAGCATGACGGGCAGCTTCTTCTTTACGGGAGCGGCGACTTCGCCACCCTCGATATCGGCTTCGACAGCCATACCCCAAACCCCTGACCCACCGGACGATTCCAGTCAGGATCGAGCTAATCGCCTGAGGGTTAACGATCGGTTACGAAGTGGCTCGGGGCGGCACAAATTGCCGGGCAGTTTTTGCCACGCTGTACGGTCATCGGCGGGCTATGCCGAGCCACCCCACAGCATAACACATTGAATCTGCTGAGTTTAGCGACTTGGCATGGTCGCTGCACTGTTAACAGCGAGCCCGACGGCCTGGGGAGGTCGGAAGGCTCGGGGAACTAACGGGGACTTGGCGCCATGGAAAATGCGCAGCTCATCGGCCTGTCGAGGCAGATCGCCTTGCAGCGGCAAATGGACGTGGTGGCGAACAATATCGCCAACATCAACACCACCGGCTTCAAATCCGAGCAACTGCTGTTCGAGGAATACCTGATGCCGGTCGCCAGAGACCGCGACTTCGCTGCGCTCGACCAGCAGCTCAGCTATACCGACGACTGGACCACCATCCACGACATGGCCGGCGGGGCCCTGGTGCAGACCGGCAATCCGCTGGACGTGGCGCTGCAGGGCGAAGGCTTCCTCGCCGTCGAGACGGCGGCCGGCGAGCGCTACACCAAGTCCGGCTCCCTCGCGATCGATGCCACCGGCACCCTGGTCGACCTCAACGGCAACCCGGTGCTCGGTAATGGCGGCCCCATCCAGTTCGCCGCCGGCGAGACCGACATCGCGATCGGCGAAGACGGCTCCATCTCCTCCAGCGCTGGCCAGAAGGGCCGCCTGCGTATCGTCGAGTTCGCCGACCCGCAGGCCACCACACGCGAAGGCAGCAACCTCTGGTCGGGCACCGACCCGATCGAGGCGACCGCCACCCGCGTGCTCCAGGGCAGCATTGAAAAATCCAACGTCAACGGCGTCGGCGAGATGACCGAGATGATCCGCGTGCAGCGCGCTTACGAGAGCGTCGCCTCGCTGATCTCCAAGCAGGACGACCAGCGCCGCACGGCGATCCAGAAACTCGGCAACCTCAACGGCTGATCGGAGCACACAAGATGAAAGCCCTCTACATCGCTTCGACCGGCATGGCCGCCCAGGAACGAAACGTCGAAGTCATTTCCAACAACATCGCGAACATGCGCACCACCGGCTACAAGCGGGCGCGTGCCGAGTTCCAGGACCTGCTCTACCAGGTCCAGCGCCAGGCCGGCAGCACCACTTCCGAGACGGGCACCATGGCCCCGGTCGGCATCGAAATCGGCTCCGGTGTGCGCACCGCCGCCACCCCCCGGGTGATGAGCCAGGGCACGGTGACGCCAACCGAGAAGGAACTCGACGTTGCGGTCCGCGGCGAGGGGTTCTTCGTGGTGCAAATGCCCGACGGCCGCACCGGCTATACCCGTGACGGCTCGTTCGAGCGCAGCGCCGAAGGCCAGCTGGTCAATGTCGACGGCTACGAGATCCAGCCCGGCATCACCATCCCGGGCAACGCCAACTCCGTCTCGATCAGCCCGGACGGCACCGTCGAGGTGTTCCTCGACAACGACACCACGCCGACCACGGTCGGCCAGCTGCAGCTGGCGCGCTTCGTCAACAAGGCGGGCCTTTCCTCGGCGGGCAACAACCTGTTCCTCGAGACTGCGTCGAGCGGCCCGGCCCAGGTTGGCACGCCCGGCGGCGACGGCATGGGCGACCTGCTGCAGGAATATCTCGAAAGCTCGAACGTCAACTCCGTCACCGAAATCGCCGACCTGATCGCCGCTCAGCGCGCCTACGAGATGAACGCCCGCGTCATCTCCGGCGCCGACGAGATGATGCAGTCGGCAAGCCAGCTGCGCTGACCGGGAGAACCTAGATGCACAAGCTCCACAAGCTCCTCCTGCCTGCCCTGTTCACGCTCCTCGCCGGCTCCAGTGCCTTCGCGGCGCCGGTGCTCAAGGCGGACGTCTCCGTCAACCATCCGGTCGTCACCGTCGGCGACATGTTCGACGATGCGGGCCTTCTCGCCGAGCGGGCACTGTTCCTCGCCCCGGCGCCCGGCACCACCGGCATCGTCAGCCTCGAGGCGGTGCGCGCCGCGGCGGTGAAGGCTGGCCTTGCGGACTACTCGCAGGACGGCCTGCTAAACGTCCGCGTCGAGCGCCGCGCCACCGTGGTCGACACTGCACTCCTCACCGGCCTCATCTCCGCCGACCTCGCCCAGCGCGGGCTGTCGCCGGCCGGCACCGAACTGCAGGCCCGCTTCGATGATCCGGCGCTGAGCTTCAATGCCGAGGCCGTCGAAACCCCGGTGACGCTGGTGGCGCTCCGCTACCAGCCCGGTGCCGCTAGCTTTACGGCCCGCTTCCAGATCGCCGGCGTCGAGCTGCCGGTCGATGTCGCGGGCCGCCTCGACCTGATGGTGGAAGCGCCACACCTCGCCGCCTCGCTGAAGGCCGGCGTCGTGCTCGGCCCCAACGATATCGAGATGAAGCGCGTGCCTTTCGACTTCGCCGACCAGGCGGGCGTCGAGAACCTCGACGACCTCGTCGGCAAGCAGTTGCGCCGCAACTCGCGCGCCGGCGTGATGCTGAAGGCCGCCGATGTGACCGAGCCGCTGGCGGTGCGCCGCAACACCCAGGTCACCGTGCTGCTCCGCACCGGCCCGATGACCCTGACCCTGGCCGGGCAGTCGCTCGGCGATGCCGTAGTCGGCCAGCCGGTACAGGTGATGAACACCGTCACGCGAAAAATCCTCAACGGCGTCGCGACCGCCAATGGCGCGGTGGAAATCACCACCGCCGCCACCAAGCTTCAGGTCGCCGGGCTGTGATGGGCGAAAGGACAACTAAAATGAACCCGATGAAACTCTTCGCCACCCTTGCCCTCACCGCGCTCCTCGCCGGGTGCTCCACGCTCGATCAGCTGGCTTCTGTCGGCGAGCAGCCCCGGCTGACCGCCATCGCCGACCCCACGGCGCAGGCCGGCTACCGCCCGGTGCAGATGCCGATGCCGGAACCGGTGGTCGCTTCGTATCAGCCGAACTCGCTGTTCTCGAACGAGGCCCGCGGCTTCTTCAAGGATCAGCGCGCCCACAAGATCGGCGACATCCTGACGGTAATGGTGACCATCGACGACAGCGCCAAGATGTCGAACACCACCGACCGCGAACGCACGTCGTCCTCGGAAGGCAGCATCGGTGGCGTGCTGGGCTCGATCTTTGGTGGCAATGTTCCGCTCGTCGATGTCGAGGCTTCCGGCAAGATCAAGACCTCGGGCGATCTCGCCGATGGCGGCTCGGGTTCGGTGAACCGCAAGGAAAGCTTGGAGACGCAGGTCGCCGCCGTGGTGGTGCAGGTCCTGCCCAACGGGAACCTGGTGATCGAGGGACGGCAGGAAGTGCGCGTCAACTTCGAGGTGCGCGAGTTGATCGTCGCCGGCATCGTGCGACCAGAGGATATCCACGCCGACAACACCATCCCGTCCTCCAAGATCGCCGAAGCCCGCATCTCCTACGGCGGCCGCGGCCAGATCACCCAGATGCAGCAGCCGCGCTACGGCCAGCAGATCGCCGAC
>JBKJMF010000203.1:0-3117 GCA_046596525.1 Devosia sp.
GGCATCGCCGTCTCGGTCCGGTTGCGCACGTCGGCGATCAGCTGCCGCCCATAGGGCAGGTCTTGCGCCGAGCAGTCGATATGCTGCATGCCGTTCCTGTCGACGAGGAACAGGTGATCGGTCCCCGGCCGCCCGGCGATGTCGATGTATTTCCGGCACTCGATATAGCCCTCGGTACCGAGGATGGTCAGCCGCCCGTCGCCCCAGGTCGGCAGTCCAGCCGGAGTGAACCAGTCGACCCGCACATAGCCGGTGGTGGTCGGCGTCCTCAGGTGCATGTCGCCGACGTCCTGCAGCCCGGGCTTGTTCGGATTGCCGCGATTGTTCACCGATGCAGACACCACCTCGGCCTCAGTGTCGGTGCCCGAGAAGAACAGGAACTGCTCGCACTGGTGGCTGCCGATATCGCAGAGGATGCCGCCATAGCGCTTGCGATCGAAGAACCAGTCCGGCCGTTGGTTGTTGCGGATCGCATGCGGCCCAAGCCCCACCGTGTTGATCACCTGGCCGATGGCGCCCGCCTGCACCAGCTCGCCAGCCTTCACCGTCGAGCGGGTCTCAAAGTGCTCGGAGTAGCAGACCGAGTAAATCTGCCCGGTCTCCGCCTGCACCTGCTTGATCTCCTCAAGCTGCGCAAACGTCGTCATCCCCGGCTTGTCGCTCATCACGTCCTTGCCGTGCCGCATCGCCGCAACCGAAATTGCCGCGCGGTCGGAAAGGATCGCCGCCGTCACCACCAGCGCAATCGACTTGTCCTCGAGAATGGCCCGCTGATCGGCCACCCGCTTCGCCTGCGGGAACTTCTCGCTGAACTGAGCCGCGAGATCGTCCTCGGGTGAGTGAAACGCCACCAGCTCCGCGCCTTCGCGCAGCAGGCAGTTCACCTGGCCGTAGATATGATTGTGGTTCAGGCCGATGGCCGCGAATTTGATGGTCATGGGTGGTCTTACTGCTGCTGAATGGAGTGTGAGGCGAGCGGCGAAGCCGCTTCTTCACCCTCCCCATCATGGGGAGGGCCGGGGAGGGGCCGTCTCTGTCGGTTGTTCGTCTTCCGGCCTGCAAGCGCGGCTGAAATGATCTGGTACCCGCCCTCCGGGTTCCGCATCACCTCGTCATTGCCGAACCGCAGCACCGTGTACTGTTCGTGGCGCAGGAACTCGTCCCGCCGCTCATCGTGTTCAATGCCGGCGTCGGTGCCGTGGGTATCGCCGTCTACTTCGATGACCAACAGCGCGTGATGGCAGGCAAAATCGACGTGATACGGCCCAATCTGTTCCTGCTTGCGGAAATGAAAGCCGTTGGTGCGGAACGGGTGCAGCAGCCGCCACATCCGGCGTTCGGGCACAGTGGGATTGGCGCGCAACTCCTGCTCGCGGCGCGTGCTCACAGGGCGAAAGAGCCGCAACAGACGGCCCCCTCCCATCCTCCCCCCATGAAGGGGGAGGTGCCGCATCCAGTTTTTGGCAGCGCCAGTACCACAGCCTCGACTCCTCCCCTCCCCCATGATGGGGGAGGCCGGGAGGGGGCCGTCTCTCTCAGTCAGCACCAGCGCTCTAGCAGCCCTCACCGCTTCATCCCCGTCGTCGCAATCCCCTCGATCAGCAGCTTCTGGAAGAACAGGAAGAACACGAACACCGGCACCAGCGTCAGAATGCTCATTGCGAACAGCCCGCCCCAATCGCTCTCCGCGCTCGAATCCACGAAAGTCCGGAGCCCCAGCTGCACGGTGTAGCTGCGGATATCGCTCAGGTAGATCAGCGGCCCGAAGAAGTCGTCCCAGGTCCAGATGAAGGTGAAGATCGCAGCGGTAGCCAGCACCGGGCTGCTCAGCGGCAGCAGCACGCGCCAGTAGATGCGCCAGGGTGAGCAGCCGTCCATCTGCGCCGCTTCATCCAGCTCCTTGGGGATGCCGCGGAAGAACTGCACCATCAGGAAGATGAAGAAGGCGTCGGCGGCGAGGTACTTGGGTACCACCAGCGGCAGGATGGTGTTGATCCAGTGCAACTGGTGGAACAGCACGTATTGCGGGATCAGCGTCACCTGGTAGGGCAGCATGAGCGTGCCCAGCATCATGGCGAACCAGAAATTGCGGCCCTTGAACTCCAGCCGCGCGAAGGCGAACGCCGCGAGCGAGCAGGTCGCAAGGTTGCCGATGATCGACAGAACCGAGATGATCAGCGAATTGAGGAAGAAGGTGTCGAAGCCGATCCTCAGGCCATGCCAGCCGCGGAAATAGGCTTCGAGGCTGAACGAGCTCGGCCACAGGCTGGTCGAGGTGAAGATCTCGTTTTCCGGCCGGAACGAGGCCGAGAGCAACCACAGCAGCGGGTACAGCATCACGATCGAGGCGGTGATCAGCACCACATGCGCGGCGATCGACAGGCCGCGCTTCAGCAGCTTCTGGGCGGCGGTCTTTTCGCCGGTGACGACGGTCAGGCGCGCGACACTAGTTGTCATAGTGCACCCAGTATTTGCTCGTCAGGAATGAGAAGCCGGTGAACAGCGCCACGATGATCAGGAGGATCCAGGCCAGCGCCGAGGCGTAGCCCATGCGGAAGAACTCGAATGCCTCCTGGTAGAGGTACAGCGTGTAGAACAGCGTCGAGTTGATCGGATTGCCAGTGCCGCCCGAGATGATGAAGGCCGGCGTGAAGCTCTTGAAGCCCTCGATGGTCTGGATGATGCCGTTGAAGAACACCACCGGGGTCAGCATCGGCAGGGTGATCTTCCAGAACACCCGCCACTTGCCGGCGCCCTCGAGGCTCGCCGCCTCGTACATATCCTGCGGGATCTGGCGCAGGCCGGCGAGGAAGATGATCATCGGTGAGCCGAACTGCCAGATGGCGAGGATGATCAGCGTCCACAGTGAATAGCGCGGGTTGGAAATCCAGCTCGGCCCCTGGATGCCGAAATTGAGCAGGAAGTCGTTGACCAGCCCGTCGCCCGCGAACAGCGTCCGCCACAGCACCGCGATGGCGACCGAAGCACCCAACAGCGAGGGCAGGTAGAACACGGCGCGATAGAGCGGCAGCCCGCGCATGCCGCGGTTCAGCAGCAGCGCGACCAGCAGCGCGAAGGCCAGTTTCAGCGGCACCGAGAAAATGACGAAGAACAGCG
>JBKJMF010000324.1:0-10410 GCA_046596525.1 Devosia sp.
TGATCGATCGCGAAATTGTGAGGCAGCCCGGCGCGCCCTATTACATGGCGCAGACCATCCTCGTGCAGCAGCACGCTCTTGAGGTCGCCGAGCGGCGTATCCAGGAGCTCGACCGCGAGGCCGAAGAACGTGGTCGCGGCGGGATGTTCGGCGGCCTGTTCGACGACGGACGCGGCCGTCAGAATCGCTCGAACGAGCGCCAGCAGGTGCAGAGTAATCGCGGGCCATGGGACCGGCAGGATGATCCTCCCGTGGCGGGCAACCAGCGCGGGCAGTTCGGTCAGGGCGGCGGTTTCCTTGCCGGAGCGGCGCAGACGGCGCTCGGCGTCGCCGGTGGCGTATTGCTTGGCAGCGCCATCGGCTCGCTGCTTGGCGCGGGCGGTGCGCAGGCGTCGGAAGCGCCGGCCAACGACCAGCCTAACGATGCCGCAAACGAGCAGGATCCGGACCAGGACCAAGGCCAGGATCAGCCCGCCGACAACGACGCCGGCGGTGATGGCGGCTGGGGTGATTCCGGCGGCGATGGGGGCGGCTTCGACATGGGCGGGGATTTCTGACGCAGCCCCATGGGGTTGCTCCATTGGGGAATCGTTGGGCATGATCACCGCCGATGGCAGAACATGAACCCGAAATCGACCTATCCCACGTAGACAAGGCCGAGGGCGCCGACAGGCTCTCGGCCATCCTTATGGCGATTGCGTCGGCGGAGGATCGAGACCGGATCTCAATCGGTGATCTGCTGGAAGCGCTGAAGCGACGTGCGCTCGGCGCTCTCATGTTCATCTTTGCCATCATCACCGCGCTGCCGATGCCGCCCGGCGTGTCGGCGGTCGTAGGAGCGCCGCTGGTGTTTCTAAGCGCCCAGTTGATGCTGGGGATGAACGCGTGGCTTCCGCGGATCATCACGGATCGTTCGCTCAGCCGCGTCGATTTCCACCGCGTCATGAACGCTGCTTCGCCGTGGCTTGCTCGTGCCGAAGGCGTAATGAAGCCCCGCTTCGAGTTTCTCGCCAAACGGCCGGCGGTTTATTTCACCGGGTTCGTGGCCTTCGTCATGGCATTGCTGGTGCTGCTGCCAATCCCGGGCGCCAACATGGCCCCCTCGATCGCCATCTGCATCATCGCCCTTGGTCTGCTCGAGCGCGACGGCATTTGGATCGTCCTTGGAGCCTTGGTGGGGATCATCTCCACCGTGGTCGTTGGCGGCGTCTACTGGGTGCTGATCACCTGGACGGTCAGCGTGGTGTTCAGCTTCTTTGGGCTGGGCGCCCCGCCGGTTTGATCGATCACCAGTAGGCGAGGGCAGAGAATGGGTCGTTGGTGAAGGTGCCGGCCTTGCGTTTCTCGTAGAAATTGTTCCCGCCGGCTTCGAGGATGTAGAACATGTTGTCGTACGAGAAGCGGTAGCCAGCGGTGTGGAAGTGCTTCACGTCCCGCGACAGTGTCGGGTGACGGGCGCCACGGAGCACCTTGTCGGCGATGCTGTAGGCGAGCGCTGCAGAGCGCTTCTCGGTCATTTTCTTCGACAGCACCCCGGGGGCGAACTGGTTCTTCTGCCCGACCACGCCGCAGACCGATTGCGGATAGCGCTTATCGGCAACGCGGTTCATCACCACCGTGCCGACTGCGAGCATGCCGTCTTGGCTGGATCGGTTGGACTCGAAATACATCGCCCGCGCCAGGCAATCGCGCGAGGAGAGGCCGCCGAGGGAGAAGGTGGCGCAGCCGGCGACGAGGCTCAATAGCATCGGCGCCGCGAACAGCAGCTTGAGTGACCCTGCCAACGATGACTCCAGAACGCAAAAACAACTAAGGAGCCGGGCCGACGTTGCCCGTGCTCCCTAGAATGCACGCCTTGGAGTTAAGAGTGCGTTGAGGATGTCAGTGCCGGCGCGAGCCGGATGCCATCACCAGGGTGACGAGGCACGCGAGGCCGACCAGCGCAGCCATGGTGGGTGCAGGGTCGCGGCGTACGGCCTTGCCCGCTTTCCACGCCTGCTTGCCGAGCACACGCGCCGCGATGGCGCCTTGGTGCATCGCGCCATCGGCGAAGTCATGGGCCAAGTGGCTGACATCGTGCCGGGCTCCGGCACTGTAGCGGCTGAGCGCGTCGGACAGATGGCTGGCGTCGCGCGCCAGACTGGAGAACTGACGGCCGAAGCGGTCCTGAGCGTCATCGGTGAAGTGGGATAGGTCGAAACCGTGCGAACGGGCCATAGCGGTGAAGCTCCTCAGTGTGTGAGTCGCTAACGCAGCAGGGGCTTTCGGGGTTCCGGAAACTGGGCGAGGGCAGGGCCACCAACCGGCGGCATCTTCCTGCCCTCTACTTAAGCCCGGTAAAATTGATCCTAATCCGTTAACGAAAAGTTAACGTCCGGCGGCTGGCACGACCGCACGGCGATAGAGGTGCCAGGTGGCATGACCGAGCACCGGAACGACGATACTGAGGCCGACGAGCAGTGGAATCGAGCCGATGACCAGCAACGCGGCGACGATCAGGCCCCACACCGCGATCTGCACTGGATTGCGGAGCGTGACGCGAATGGAGGTCTGCACCGCGATGGCGGTGCCGAGGTCGCGATCGAGCAGCAGCGGGATCGAAACCACCATGGTCGAGAGGACGAAGGCCGCGAAGACGAAGCCGATCAGATTGCCCCAGATCATCAGCTGCTGGCCCTGCGAGGTGGTGAAGACCTCGTTGACGAAGGCCATCAGGGTCGGTGGCGAACCGGGGCCGAAGAACGTCTCGTAGATGAACTGTGCCGTCATCAGCCAGACGGTGAAGACGATCAGCATCATCACCCCGAGCGCGGCGATCGAAGCGAAGGCCGGGGTTCGGAATACATCGAAGGCAGCGCGCCAATGGGTATCCAGACCCTGCTCCTGTCGTCGGCTCATCTCGTAGATGGGGAGTGCAAGGAACGGGCCGACCAGCGCGAAGCCGGAGATCAGCGGGAACAACAAGGGCCAGGAATTATTGCCGGAGGTCCAGACGGCCAGCATGGCGCCGACCAGCGGATAGATCAGGCCGAGAAAGGCCAGATGTGAAGGCTTCTGCCAGAAGTCACGCCAGCCTTCGGCCAGGGCGCCAGTGAGATCGTTGAAGCCGATGCGGCGGATCTCGGGAACCTCGAGCCGTTCGGCATTGGTGAGCACGTGAAAGCCGACCATCTCCATCCTCCTCAAAATGGGGAGCCAGGACGGTCGCCGCTTGGCGCGATGTTACGCGCCGGCGGATACCGCCACTGCGTCTCAGAAGGGCAGTCTAGCCCGGATTTTCGATCCTGTCGAAGTAAGCATTTCGTGCGGTCCGGTAGCGCTGGGCCGATTTCAAGGGCAATTGCTGGGCAAAAAGCGACCGGCGAAGCTTTGACCTCGGTGTGTCAGTGCCCAAATGCACTGCAGATGTTGGGAAAAAAGGGAATTTCGATGACAGGCAAGGAAGGCGCGCGGCTGCACCGGCAGTTCGACAGGATCGGCAAGGCGGTAGCCGCTTCGACCGGGTTCCTCGCGTGGATCCGCAAGCCATCGTCGCGCATCGTACGCATTCCGCTCGGCATCCTGCTGATTCTCGGCGGTGTGTTCAGCATCCTCCCGTTTCTCGGCATCTGGATGCTGCCGCTCGGGCTGTTTCTCTTGGCGCTCGACCTGCCGATCCTGCAGGGGCCGCTGAACCGGCTGAGCTTCTGGGTGCAGCGCAAGTGGACCAACTGGCAGCGCAGCCGGAAGAAGAAGCAAGGCGAAGACCCCTCACCCTAACCTCCCCAGAGGGGCGAGGGGAAGCGGGCGGCTATTCCAGCGTGCCGTTGGCTATCGCCGCTTCGAGCAGATCGACGGCGTGGGCGAGTTTCTCGTCGATGACGTGTAGGTACTGCGTCCAGTCGGTGAGATCGCTGAGTTCGCGATCACCGTCGGAAATGCCGCGCAGCGCGATCAGCGGTACCTCGAAGCGCTGGCAGGCGCGCAGCACCGCGTAGGTCTCCATATCCACCATGTCGGCATCGATGCGGCGATAGGCCTTGCCGGAGACGATGTTGGCGCCGGTCGACAGAGTGGCCTGGCCGATACCGGGGACGAACGGGCCGAGTGGCAATGTCGCCGGCAGCCCGAGGAATGGCGTGACGCCAAGCTCGAAGCCGAGCGGCGAAGCATCCATGTCGCGGTAGCTGACCGAGGTCGCCTGATACACACCGGCCTGCTCGAGCGTCGCCGAACCGGCCGAGCCGAGCGAGACGACGATGGCCGGGAGCCGGTTGCTTGACGCGAGCTTGGTTAGTGCGTGGGTTACCATGATGGCAGCTTCCACCGGGCCGACGCCGGTCATCACTGGATCGATGCGCGCCTTGAGGTGCGGGCCGTACTCGTTGGCGACGGCCATGACGTAGAGGATATCGGCGGAGCCGGGTGTGCGGGCGACGAACGGCATGGGGGGCCTCCGATCGGGATTTTCAGCGCTGATCGGGAGGCGTAAGCTGCAAGCGGGGCTCATGCAACGGAGGAGATCATGCTTCTATCCGATCATCGTGCCTATCCGGCAATTCCCGCCTCGAACATCCAAAGGGCCAAGGCCTGGTACAAGGAAAAACTCGGCCTCGAGCCGGCCGAGGAGCGGCCGACGGGAACCGTCTATCGCCTGGCGAGTGGAACCGCGTTCCAGCTCTATGAGTCGCAGTTTGCCGGCACCGCGAAGAACACTGCCATGTTCTTCAGCTCGGACGACGTGGGCAGCGACATGAAGGCGCTGCGGCAGCACGGCGTAAAGTTCGAGGAGTACGACATGCCGGGTCTCAAGACCGAAAACGGCATGGCGACAATGGGTCCGTACCACGGCGCCTGGTTCAAGGATTCCGAAGGCAACATCCTGGGCATTGGCGACGAACCGAACTGATCCGTCGGGTTGCCGCATTGACAGCGGGCGCGGCGGGCAACAGTCTGCCGCGCCATGACTATTGCACCTTCCCTGTCGGCTGACGTGAAGCCGCGCCTCATCGCCGAGATCGACGCCCGGCGTGACGACCTGATCGCCCTGACGCAGGGGCTGATCCGCATTCCCACGGTCAATCCGCCGGGGAACAACTATCGCGAGATCTGCGACTACCTCGCGAGCCGCTTGAGCAGAAGCGGCTATGCGGTTGAATTGATTCGCGCCGAGGGCAAGCCCGGCGACAGCGACAGGTACCCGCGCTGGAATGTCGTGGCGCGCCGCGAGGGGACGCAGCCGGGCGAGACGGTACATTTCAATTCGCACCATGACGTGGTGGAGACGGGCAGCGGCTGGACCGTCGATCCGTTCGGCGGCGAGCTGAAGGACGGGCGAATCTACGGCCGCGGCACCTGCGACATGAAGGGCGGTCTCGCGACCTCGATCATCGCGGCGGAGGTGTTCGCCGATATCGTGCCGGACTATCGCGGCGCCATCGAGATCTCCGGCACGGCGGACGAGGAGACCGGTGGCTTCGGCGGCGTCGCCTATCTCGCTGAGAAGGGCTACTTCTCACCCGAGCGCGTACAGCACGTCATCATTCCGGAGCCGCTGAACAAGGATCGCATCTGCCTCGGGCATCGCGGTGTCTGGTGGGCGGAGATCGAGACCTTTGGGCGGATTGCCCACGGCTCGATGCCGTTCCTCGGCGACAGTGCCATTCGCCACATGGCCGAGGTGCTGCGCCAGTTCGAGGATGTGCTGTATCCGGCGCTGAGCCAGAAACACACGGCGATGCCGGTGGTGCCGCCCGGGGCTCGGCAATCGACGATGAACATCAACTCGATCCATGGGGGGCAGGCTGAGCCGGAGGGCGGCTTCACCGGCTTCCCCGCACCGGTGGTGGCGCATTCGGCGCGGATCGTCATCGACCGGCGCTACCTGATCGAGGAAAGCCCGGCGGCGGTGCGGCAGGAGGTGGTAGACCTCTTGGAGAAGTTGAAGGCAGAGCGGCAGGGCTTCAGCTACGAAATCCGCGACCTGTGGACGATTTCACCGACCATGACCGAGAAGGACGCGCCGGTGGTGCGCTCGGTGGCCAAGGCCATCGGCGAGGTGATGGGCGTATCGCCGGAATATGTCGTTTCGCCCGGCACCTACGACCAGAAGCACATCGACCGCATTGGCCGGCTGAAGAACTGCATCGCGTATGGCCCCGGTATTCTCGACCTGGCGCACCAGCCGGATGAGTGGGTGGGGGTCGACGACATGCTGGATTCGGCAAAGGTGATGGCACTGACGCTGTTGGACCTCCTTGGTCCGGATCGCGCCGCGTGAAGCTTGCGTGGAAAGGCGTTTCCCGCAAGCTATGCACCACGCGCAAAACGCGCCACGCAACCGGTTCACCTGAAGCCGGAAGCATCCTAGGATCGCCTCAAGGCCGCGGGGGTAAGCGGCTTCAATCAGAAGGGATAATCATGCGCAAATCACTGGTCGTGCTGGCTCTCGCCGGCGCATTGGCAATGACCACCGCGATGACGCCGGCATTTGCCCAGGCGCGGACCGACGTGAAGGTCGGCCTCGTGCTCGAGCCGCCCAGCCTTGACCCGACTGCCGAAGCGGCCGCTGCCGTCGACGAAGTCGTCTACGCCAACGTCTTCGAAGGTCTGACCCGCATCATTTCCGATGGCAGCGTGATCCCGGCCCTCGCCAAATCCTGGGAGATCTCCGAGGACGGGCTGACCTATACGTTCCACCTGGTCGAAGGCGCCAAGTTCCACGACGGCACCGATTTCAACGCCGACGACGTGAAGTTCTCGCTCGACCGCATCAATGCCGAAGGCTCGCTGAACGCCCAGAAGGCGCTCTACACCGCGATCGCATCGGTGGAAGTGGTCGACCCGGCGACCGTGAAGGTGACGCTGAAGCAGCCCGACGGCAACCTGATCTACAATCTCGCCTGGGGCGACGCGGTGATCGTGGCGCCGGAGAGCGCCGACGCCAACAAGACCAACCCGATCGGCACCGGTCCGTTCACCTTCAAGGACCGCGTCGAGGGTGACAGCATCACGCTCGAGAAGAACCAGAGCTATTGGGGCACCCCGGCCAAGCTCGAGGGCGCAACATTCAAGTTCATCTCCGACCCGACGGCGGCCTTTGCGGCGCTGCAGGCCGGCGACCTCGACAGCTTCCCCAATTTCCCGGCGCCGGAGACCGTGGCGCAGTTCCAGAACGATCCGCGCTTCCGCGTCGTTGTCGGCTCCACCGAAGGCGAGACCATCCTCGCCATCAACAACGCCAAGCCGCCGCTGGATAACGTGAAGGTGCGCGAGGCGATTGCCCACGCCATCAACCGCGACGACATCATCAACGGCGCCATGTTCGGCTACGGCCAGCCCATCGGCACCTTCCTGCCGCCGTCGAACAAGGACTATGTCGACCTGACCGCGCAGTCGAACTTCGACCCCGAGAAGTCGAAGGCCCTCTTGGCCGAGGCCGGTGTCACCGACCTGACGCTGTCGCTGAAGCTGCCGCCGGTCGAGGGCTATGCCCGTCGTGGTGGCGAGATCATCGCCCAGCAGCTGGCGGCGGTCGGCATCAAGACGACGACCACCAACCTCGAATGGGCCCAGTGGCTCGGCGAGGTGTTCACTGACAAGAACTACGACCTGACGATCATCTCGCACACCGAGCCGAACGACATCGGGATTTTCGCCCGGCCGGAATACTACTTCCAGTACCACAATGCCGACTTCGACAAGATCATCGCCGACCTGGCGGTGACCGCTGATCCGGCCAAGCGCTCCGAGCTGATCAAGGCGGCGGAAAAGAACCTCGCCGACAACTACGCGGCAGGCTTCTTGTTCGAGCTCGCCAAGGTCGGCGTCGAGAACGCCAAGCTCAAGGGTATGTGGGAGAACGCACCGACCCAGGCGACCGACCTCACAGCCGTGTACTGGGAAGAGTGAGTTATTCGGGGCGGGTGAAAGCCCGCCCCGGTTTTTTTGATTTGATGAGCGTTATCCAGCCCGAAGCACCGGCCCCATCTCCCCCCTTGCGGGGGAGAAAGCGACTTCTTGGGCTTAGCCCTTCGCTAAGTCCTAGAAATCGCAAGAGAGGGGATGCCTTGCCACCGGTGCGCACCAAAACCACCCCCTCCCTTGCAGTTTCTAAGGCTTGGCGAAGGGCCAAACCTAAGAAACTGCATTCTCCCCCGCCAAGGGGGAGATGGCGCCGGTGGTTGGGGCGATGACCTGATGCCCTCATTCGTCCTCGGCCGCATTGTCTCGCTGGTGCTGAGCCTGATCGCGGCCAGCATCGTGATCTTCCTCGTGATCGAGGTGGTGCCGGGTGATCCGGCGCAGTTCATGCTCGGGCTCAACGCTACACCCGAGGCTGCTGCGGCGCTGCGCACCTCCCTCGGTCTCGATGGGCCGCTGCTGGAGCGCTATTTCACCTGGATCTTCGGGCTGCTGCGGGGCGATTTCGGCATCAGCTACACTTACAAGGTGCCGGTATCCGGCCTGATCGCCGACCGCATCTGGATCTCGCTGCCGCTGGCGCTCTACGCGCTGGCGCTGTCGACGCTGATCGCTTTTCCTGTCGGCATCCTTGCGGCGGTGAGGCGCAACTCGGCGACCGATGTCGGCATTATGGGGGCGACGCAGGTTGGCCTCGCGCTGCCGAACTTCTGGTTCGCCATGCTGTTGGTGCTGTTCTTTTCGATCACCCTGCGCTGGTTCTCGGCCGGTGGTTTCCCCGGCTGGCAGGACCCGCTCATGGCGATCAAGGCGCTGACCCTGCCGGCCATCGCGCTGGCGCTGCCGCAGGCCTCGATCCTGGCGCGGGTGATGCGCTCGTCGCTGCTCGATACGCTGGGCGAGGACTATATCCGCTCGGCCCGGGCCAAGGGCCTGAGCCAGGGCCAGACGCTGTGGCGGCACGCGCTGCGTAACGCGCTGATCCCGGTGCTGACCATCATCGGGCTGCAGTTCTCGTTCCTGCTGGCCGGCGCCATAATCATCGAGAACGTGTTCTTCCTGCCCGGGCTCGGGCGGCTGGTGTTCCAGGGCATTACTTCACGCGACCTGATCGTCGTGAAGTCGGTGGTGATGCTGCTGGTGTTCGCGGTGATCGTCGTCACCTTCCTCGTCGACATCACCTACGCGCTGGTCGACCCACGGCTGCGGAGGGCGACGCGATGAGCACGATTGCCGCTCCCGCATCCCGCGACAGCCTGCTCAAGGCCGCGCTACGCTCGCCCAATTTCCTGATCGGGGCGGCGATCACCCTGGTTTTCGGGCTGGCGGCGCTGATCTCGTTCGTCTGGACGCCCTTCGACTACCTGACCCAGAACATCCCCAACAAGCTGAAGCCGCCTTCGACCGAGCACTGGTTCGGCACCGACCATTTTGGCCGCGACATCTTCTCGATGATCATGGTCGGCGCGCGCACCTCGATCGCCGTGGCATTTATCGCCGTGACGGTGGCGATGGTGATCGGCGTGCCGATCGGGCTCTGGGCGGCGGCCAAGCGCGGCACGTTGCTCGATGACGTGCTGATGCGCGCCAACGACCTGGTGTTCGCTTTCCCGGCACTGCTGATCGCCATCCTGATCACTGCGGTGTTCGGGCCGGGAGCGATCAACGCCATCATCGCGGTGGGGCTCTACAACATGCCGGTGTTCGCGCGGCTGGCACGGGCCGGGGCACTGAGCCTGTGGCAGCGCGAGTTCATCATGGCGGCGCGCGTTTCGGGCAAGGGCGCGGCGCGGATATCGTTCGAGCACATCCTGCCCAACATCTTCAACACCCTAGTGGTGCAGGCGACGATCCAGTTCGCGCTCGGCATCCTCGCCGAAGCGGCGCTGGCCTATGTTGGCCTCGGCGTGCAGCCGCCGACGCCGAGCTGGGGCAAGATGCTGGCGGACAGCCAGACCATGATCTCGCTGGCGCCGCACGTCGCCCTGGTGCCGGGGCTGACCATCGTGCTGATGGTGCTGGGGGTGAACCTGCTCGGCGATGGCCTGCGCGACATCTTCGACCCACGCCTGAGGCGGAACCGCTGATGGCGCTGCTCGAAATCAAAGACCTGTCGCTGTCGATTGGCCAGTTCCCGATCCTGCGCGATATCGACCTCACGGTCGATGCCGGCGAGATTCTCGGGGTGATCGGCGAAAGCGGCTCAGGCAAATCGATGACGGCGCTGGCAGTGATGCAACTGCTGCCGGGCGCTGCGACGACCGCCGGCTCGGTGCGGCTGGAAGGGCGCGAAGTGCTGGGGCTGCCCGATGCCGAGATGCGGAAGATCCGCGGCGGCACGGTGGGCATGGTGTTCCAGGAGCCGATGACGGCGCTGAATCCGGTGAAAACCATTGGCGACCAGGTGGCCGAAACGGCCATGGTGCATGGTGGACTGGGGCGGCGAGACGCGCTCGACGTGGCGCGGCAGACGCTGGAGCGGGTGGAACTGCCGACGGCGCGGTTTCC
>JBKJMF010000344.1:0-2782 GCA_046596525.1 Devosia sp.
AGGCGAGGTGTTGCACATCCCGTCGTGGTTGCCGCACCAGGCCGAAGCGATCGATGACACCTTCGAGATGGACATCTTCAGCCCGATTCGGCAGGACTGGCTCGACGGCACCGACAGTTATTTCCACGAGAAGAAATAGACCTGCGGCCTGAGACTTGCGGCTTGCAAGAAGCCCAAGCCCCAAGCCCCAAGCCTCAAGCCCTATGAACGTCCTCTTCACCATTGCCGTCCTGGCGGCCCTGGCCATGTGGGGCCTGGCGATTTTCAACCGCCTCCATCGCCTGCGTCGTCAGATCCTGGGTGAGTGGAAGCAACTGGACGCGCGCGAAAAAGCTGGCGACGCGGCCGTTGATGGCAAGCGCTACAACGACCTGGCCGCCGCGTACAACGCGGCGCTGGAGGCGTTTCCCGAAAACATCGTCGCCGGACTCGCCGGCTTCCGTCCGGCGCGGATGTTTGTTAGTAGCCCGCCGTAACTACCAACTGTCAACTTTCAACTTTCAACTTCAGTTAGTGGATGTGCTTCTTCCAGTCGCTCTTCCAGTCGTCATCTGACGAGCGGCCGCCTGAATAGACATCGAACTTGCTGCGCGCCCGGCCCATCTTCCAGCGCAACCAGCGATACTTCAGTTCGTCGAGCGGCCGCGCGCGCAGTCCCTTCAAATACAGGTAGCCGACCACCAGTCCGCCGAGGTGAGCGGTGTGGGCCACGCCCCCGCCCGGGCCGCCGAGCGCCGAGAAGAACGCGATCGCGCCGACAATCATCACGAAGTATTTCGCGGGGATCGGGAAGATGAAATAGAGGTAAATCGGCCGGTTTGGAAAATACATCCCGTAGCCGAGTAGCAGCCCGTAGATGGCGCCCGATGCGCCGACCGTCACCGAGTAGTAGATGCCGTCGACAAACAGCGACAGTAACAGGCTGGTGACCGCCGCGCCGACACCGGTGACAAAGTAGTACTTCGTGAAGAAGCGCGTGCCCCAGGTGCGCTCGAGCTCGGTGCCGAACATCCACAGCGACAGCATGTTGATCAGCACATGTCCCACACCGGTAATGCTGTGAAGGAACATGTACGTGAACGGCTGCCAGAACGCGAAATCTTCGAACACCGCGCGCGGCTCGAGGCCGAGCCGCAAGGTCATAGCCGGAACGATCAGGTTGACGACGAACACCACGACGTTGGTGATGATCAGCAGCTTGACCGCTGGCGTCATGCCGCCCGGACCGAACGAGAACGAGGCGCCGGAGGAGGGGGGATAACGGGCCATTCGCGTGCTCGAATCGTACTACGGGAGCGGTTCCACCGGTGGGGCCGTCTCGGGCACCGCGGCCCCGGTCGATGGCAGGCCCGCCGCCAGCGCCGCGGCCAGCAGGGGCAGGAACGCCAGCACCCCGAGCGTCCGCTCAATACCGAAGCGATCCGCGCCAGCGCCGATCAGGGGCACCGCCAGACTGCCCATGCCCCACGCGAAGCCCATCATGAGGGACGAGACCGTCGCCGCGCCGCCCTTCACGAACGTTTGCGCAAAGGTCACGCTGATCGGCAGCGTCGACTGCAGCAAGAGCCCGCCAATCGCCAGCATGGCGGTGAAGCCGATCGGTGAGAGTCTGGGCGCCAGGGCCATGAACGGGACGGCCGCGATCAGCGACCACACGATCACTCGCCGCGGCCCAATGCGGTCAGCCAGTGGACCGCCGAAGAATCCGCCGATGCCGCTCGAGAACAGGTACAGCGACACCGCGGTGCTGGCTTCGGCGATCGTGAATCCCTGGCGCGTCAACAACGTCGGCGTAAACGTCATGAAGCCATAGGTCGTCGCGGTGCGAAGCACGATGGTGAAATAGAGCAACGACAGCGGAACAGCGGCCGGCCGCAGCGTGGCCCAGGTCGATCGCTCGTGCGCCGCGGGCAGCGTCATCGGCGGCACTCGCCGCAAGGTCCACGACAACGCCAGCAGTCCGGGGATCATGATCAGCGGCGACCACCGCAGCCCCATGTAGGCGATGAAGGGCGCAAACAGGATGGGCGCTGCCGAGAAGCCCAACGAGCCGCCGGACAAATGCGCCGACATCGCCAGGCCCTTGCGATGGTCGGCCATGCGGTAGACCAGCGCCGCCGCCGGCGGATGGAACGCGGCGCCACCGAGCCCCCCGGCGACCAGGATCATGCCGAGCATCAGCGGCGTCGTCGCCACCCCGACAAAACTGAGGACCACGACGGCGAGCAGGGGGCCGGTCATCACCAGCAAGCGCGGGCGCCACCGATCGGCCAACGCGCCGAAGCCGAGTTGCGACACCGAGTTCGCCATCTGGAAGCACATCGCCACGATGCCGGCGGTGCGCAGAGACATGTTCAGGTGCGGGATGAGCAGTGGCAGCAGAGGCGCGTAGATGTTGGTGTAGCCGTCAACCACCACGTGGGTCGACGCGATCTTCCAAATCGAGGTGTGGAGCCCGAGCCAGCCGCGATCCTTCACTTCACCATCCTTCGGAAGCGTCCGAGCACCAGGTCGCGGGCTTCGCCGAACTCCTGGATGCGCAGTGCCTGCGCCGCGATCGCCAGCGTCAGCAGGGCCGCGCCAATACTGAGTGTCAACCGGATCACCTGCAGTATGAACGCCTGCCCCGGCAGCCAGGTCACCAGCAACTGGTTCGCGCCCCACGCCGCCCAGGTCATCACCAGTGAGGCGAGGGCCACCCGGCCCAGCGAGCTGGCGATCCGGGCGCCCTCGAGGCCGTGCAGTTCACGCCGCATCAGCCACAGCTGGACGGTCGCGTTCA
>JBKJMF010000403.1:0-9975 GCA_046596525.1 Devosia sp.
GCTTCACCGCCGATCGCGAGTTGCCGATCGTCTGGCGCATCGCCGTTGGCTCGATCCGCAACAAGCTGCTGATCCTGTTGCCCGCCGCGCTGGCGCTTAGTTTCTTCGCGCCGTGGCTCATCACCCCGCTGCTGATGATCGGCGGCGCCTACCTCTGCTACGAGGGCGCCGAGAAGGTGTTCGAGGCGATCTTCCCGCACGAGGCGCATGCCCACGAGGCCGAAGCCGTGCCGCAGCCGGCGGACCCGAAGAAGCTCGAGGAGGAGCGCATCGCCGGCGCCATCCAGACCGATTTCATCCTCTCCGCCGAGATCATGACCATCGCGCTGGCCGCCCTGCCCGACCTGCCGTTCTGGGAACAGGCGCTGGTGCTGGTCATCGTCGCGTTCGGCATCACCGCTGCCGTCTACGGTGCGGTGGCGCTGATCGTCAAAGCCGACGACTTCGGCCTGGCGCTGGCCAACAAGGCCCGCACCGGCGCCGGCCGCGCCACCGGCCGCGGCATCCTCATCGCCATGCCCTGGGTGATACAGACCCTCAGCATCGCCGGCACCGCCGCAATGATCTGGGTCGGCGGCGGCATCGTCGTCCACGGCCTTGCCGGTTTCGGCCTCGACCAGATCGAGCATCTGATCGAGGCCATCGCGCACGGCGCCGAGGGGCTGGTGCCGGCGCTCGGCGGCTTCATCGAGGGCCTCGCCACCATCCTCGCCGACCTGATCTTCGGGCTGGCGCTCGGCCTGCTGCTGATCCCGGTGGCTGGTAAAGTGATCGGGCCGGCATGGAAGGCGATACGCGGGCTTTTCCCGCGCAAGCCCGCCGTTTGAGGCAGGCGAAAGGGCCCACTCGGGCCCTTTCTCATTCCACGCAATTGCGACGCTCAGCGAATATCGCCGAAGAACCCGCGCACATCGCCGATCCAGACATCCGGCACTTCCAGCACCGCATAGTGCCCACCGACGTCGAACTCGTTCCAGCGCACGATGGTGTTGCTGGTCTCGCCATAGCGGCGGATCGGCACTTCGTCGAAGCCGAACACCGCGACGCCGGTCGGCACGCCCGAGTTCGCCTTGGGCGACCAGGCCTCCGGGTCATGCGCATTCTCGTAGTACAGCCGGATCGACGAGGCGGCCGTGCCGGTGAACCAGTAGATCATGAAGTTGGTGAGAAATTTGTCCATCGGCACCGCGTCCACCCGGTCGCCGAAGCTGGCGAACAGCTCGCTGATCCAGGCCAAGAGCCCCGCCGGGGAGTCCGAGATGCCGTAGGCCAGCGTCTGCGGACGGCTCGACTGCATGATGTTGAAGCCAAAATGCTCGGCCATGAAGCGCTGCACGCGCTGCAGCCGCACCTTCTCGCTGTCGGTGAAAGTGGCGATCTCCTCCGGCGAAACCGGGCCGAACGGGATGAAGCCCATGGTCGCGGCGTTGAGATGCACGCCGATCACCCGCTCCGGCGCCAGCCGGCCGATCTCCGGCCCGATGATGGCGCCGGCGTCGCCGCCTTGCACGCCAAAACGCTGGTAGCCGAGCCGGTCCATCAGCTCGATGAAGGCCTTGCCGATCCGCACATTGTTCCAGCCAGCCTCGCGGGTCGGACCGGAGAAGCCAAAACCCGGCAGCGACGGCACCACGACGTCGAACGCATCCTCGGCCTTGCCGCCATGCGCCACCGGGTCGGTCAGCGGCCCGATCACGTCGAGGAACTCAACCACCGAGCCCGGCCAGCCGTGGATCAGCAGCAGCGGCGTGGCGTTCTTTTCGGCCGACTTCACATGGATGAAGTGGACGTTCTGCCCGTCGATCTCGGTGGTGAACTGCGGCAGCTTATTGATCGCCGCCTCCGCAGTACGCCAGTCGTAGCCGTTCAACAGCCGGTCGATGGCGCCTTTGACGTACGCGTTGGTCGGACCGGCGGACCAGCTGCCGTCGACTTCGCTCGGCATCACAGTGCGCGCCAGGCGATCGCGGAGGTCCTGCAACTGCGCGGCGGAAACGTCGATCTTGAAGGGGGTGATGGTGGCCATTTCGGGTACTCCGTTCAGGGGTTATCGGTGAAGACACCCCTTTCGTACCCAACCCCTGTCCGTGATTATTGGAAGTTTCCGACAACCTCACTCGGCGCTGCGCGGACGATCTGTTTCGGCGTCTGGCCCATGATCACCTTCAGCGAATTGATCATGTGCGCCTGGTCGGAAAAACCCAGCGCCAGAGCCACGTCCACCGCCGGCCGGCCCATCTGCAGCATCGCCACCGCCTGCTGCGCCCGCTGCACCAGCGTGAAGTGCTTGTAGGTCAGCCCGGTGGTGCGGAGGAAATGCCGCTGCATCGTCCGTTCGGTCATCGCCATGGGCTGCCCGTCGACAACCGACGCCACCAGTTCGTTGTTCGCCACGATGCCATCGCGCACCAGCCGGTCGACGAACACGTCGACGTTCTCAAGCGTCGGAATCTCGCGCACATCGGTGCCAATCCAGAAACCGCCGCGCCCGAACTTCTCCAGCACCACACCTTCGTCGCGCATCACCTCGCCCGGCATCAGCGGCATGAAGCTGTGCGGCTTGAACGAGATGACCAGTTGCTCGTCGCCCGCCTCGTGCTCATAGACCACGGGGCGCGTGGTGAGCCCGGTACGCAGCACGAACGCATCATCGCCACGCTTGATGATGGCGATGTCCCAGCACCCATCGGGCTGCATCAGCGTCGTCCCGGTCGTCGTGAAACGAACGGAACTAACGCTCTCCACAAGCGGCGAGTCGATGGGCCGGGTGTGCACAATGCGTTGCATGTGCGGCAGCCTATCAGGACCGGCGCGGCGCGCCAAATGTCCGCGAAGCCGCCGGCTTGTTGGTCGCCATCCAGATCGTATGCCGCGCCCCTCGCCCGGTCGTCCCGGCGCGAACCTTCAGTTCCTCCACCGCCATGCCGGATTGCTCGAGGCGCGTGGTGAACTTGGCATCCGGCGCCACCGACCACACCGCAACGACACCACCCGGCCGCAGTGCCGCCTTGGCCGCGGCGATCCCGCCATGGCTGTAGAGCCGGTCGTTCGCCGGCCGCGACAGGCCCTCCGGGCCGTTGTCGACATCGAGCAGGATCACATCGAACTTCTGCGCGTCGCTGGCCATCGCGCCGCCGACATCGCCCTCGCGCAGCGTCACCCGCGGATCGCTCAGACTATAACCGTGGATCTCAGCCAACGCCCCCTTGGCCCACTTGATCACCCCCGGCACCAGTTCCACCACCACCAGTTCGGTATCAGCCGGCGCAATCTTCAGCGCGGCGCGCAGCGTGAACCCCATGCCCAGCCCGCCGATCAGCCAGCGCGCCTTGCTGCGCCCGCCGATCCGCTCGGCCGCCAGCCTCGCCAGCGCCTCTTCGGAGCCGCTCATCCGGCTGTTCATCAGCCCGATGGTGCCGGCAAAAATAGTGAACTCGGTGCCACGCTGCTTCAGGACGAACTCGTTGCCGCCCGGCACCTTCGCACGATCGAGTTCAATCCAGGGCAGCACGCTCGTCTCCTCGCCGGGTGTTCCCGCGAACCTCTAACCGCATCGCCGCCCGAGCGACAGCCCTCTGGCGCGCCGCGACGCCATGGCTATGATCCCGCCATCGCGTCGGAGCCAGCCATGACCCCCGAATTCCTCATCACCACTCTCGTGATCGTCGCCTCGCCGGGCACCGGCGTGCTCTACACCCTCGCCGCCGGGCTCACCCGCGGCGCCCGCGCCAGCATCCTCGCCGCCTTCGCCTGCACACTGGGAATCATCCCGCACATGGCAGCGGCGATCACCGGGCTCGCAGCCCTGCTTCACACCAGCGCGCTCGCCTTCGAGATCATCAAGTATCTCGGCGTCGCCTACCTCCTCTACATGGCCTGGGCCACGCTCAGGGAGAAGGGCGCGCTCAGCGTCGACACCGAGGCGGCGCCGAAATCGGTGCGCCAGGTGCTGGTCTCCGGCATCCTGATCAACATCCTCAATCCGAAGCTGTCGATCTTCTTCTTCGCCTTCCTGCCGCAGTTCGTCCGGACGGACTCGTCCAACGCCCTGCCCCAGATGCTGGAGCTCAGCGCGGTGTTCATGGTCGCCACCTTCGTGATCTTTGCCATCTACGGCGTGTTCGCAGCGGCGGTCCGGAAGCACATCGTCACCCGCCCCCGCGTCCTCACCTGGATGCGCCGCACCTTCGCGGCGGCGTTCCTGGCGCTGGGCGCCAAGCTGGCGTTTACCGAGCGCTAGGACTCAGGCGTCGACAGAGGCGTGCAGCCGCTCCTCGATACATTCCGGATCCTGCTCGGTGAGGAACTGCACCGCGAAGCCGACATCGAGCCAGCGCACCACGCGCGCCACGACTCGGCCAACCGCCAACGGGGTGCCGAGATCGGGCTGGATATCGGCGGAAAGCGCGGCGCCCGAGCGCGACATGTCGATGATCAGGCAAGGCAGCCGCGTGCCGTCGCCGAACAGGATCGTCGAGCGCGGATCGCGCGGCATCACCCGCCGGTGCGCCCGCTTATCGGCTACGCCGTGGAAGACGCGCTTCTTGTACCAGCCGATGCGCTTGATCAGCAGGTCGCGCTCCAGCGCGTTCGCCTCGATCGCCATCGAGAAACCGCCATCGATCAGCCGCTCGACGCGGCCCTTGACGGTGCCGAACGGCTCGAAATTGGCTGAGAGTTCCTCGCCCGGCGCCCCGAGCACCGGCGCCCACGCCACCATCATCTGCGGCGAGATGCTCTGCAGGCGGCAGGCAAAGACCTGGACGCGGTGGCTGCGGTTCTTGCGGCTGGCGAGCAGATAACGGCCCATCAGGGCGCCGATAAAGCGTATGTCACTGGACCGCTGGGAGGCGTCCTGCCTCATTGCGAGCCTCCTGGCCGCCGCCGATGTAATCGTTGTCATCACGGTAACGTGAAAGCTTGAACGGCAAGTTGCGCTGTACCGGCAATCCCTCAGGGCGCCGGCAAGGATTTGTTTGCCATGCAGGGTTCTGCGGGGTCGGGGCTACTCGTCCAACCCTAGCTTTTCGCCGGCGAGGATGCGGTGGTCGCTGGTCTTCAGCGTAAGCAGCGCCTCGAGCTGCGCGATTGGCTGCAGTTCGGCGAACTGCACGGCGAAGCCGGCTTCAATGTAGCGCACGACCCGGCCCGGGATGGCGCCTACCCCGGCCAGCGAGCCAAGCGGCGGCAGCACATCGGCCGACACCGCGACGCCGGATTGCGACATGTCGATGATGAAGCACTCGAGCCGGTTGCCGTCGCCCAGCACGAGGTTGGCGCGAGTCTCGCGCGGCAGCACCCGTTTGTGGCCACGCCGATCGCTCACCGTCTTCAGCGTCCGCCGCTTCAGCCAGTCGATCCGGGCCCCCAGCGCTGAACGCTCCTGCTCGGTGCAGACGAGCGCCACAGCGAACCCGCCATCGAGGATTCGGGAGGTGCGGCCACGGACAATCCCGAGGCCTTGCAGCGTCATGGTCAGCGCATCGCCTGGCGCGCCGGCCACCGGAGCGTTCACCACTACTTCGTAAGCGGAGACGCTACGCGACCGGCATGCGAATACCTGGACGGCGCCCGGAGTCTGCGCGCGGCTCGCCAGCACGTAGCTCCCCATCACATCGCCGATGAAGCGCACATCCGTGCGATTGGCGGTGCCCGGGTTGCGTGAAGTTCCATCCTGCATCGTCTGAGCCATGGCCGGACAATCCTGCGTGTATCGTACGCAAGTTTGCATATGCGGCTATGAACCAGACCTTACCGAACCACGAATTTAGCAGTATTTTTGCGGGGCAACACATGACAACTGGCACCACAAGAACAACAACTGCTCAAAGTTGGACTGCGTTATAATTGGTGTAGGCAATCTGTACTACGACCAAACAACTACCTTTCATCCACCTCCAGCATCATCTCCTCGAAGAATGCCTCCGGCCCCTCCACTTCCTTGAGTCGTTTGCCGTCGATCTGCAGATAGCGCGTCCCGACATTCCGCACGAAGCTGCGGTCGTGCGAGACTAGTACTGCCGTCGCCTCGTGCGCCAGGATTTCACTTTCCAGCGCCTCGCGGCCGGGGATGTCGACGTGGTTGGTCGGCTCGTCCATCAGGTAGAAGTTGGGCTCGGTGAGCCGTAGCGCCAAGAGGCCCAGTCGCGCTCGCTGCCCAAAGCTCAGTTGCCCGATCGGCCGCGACTGCTTCTCGATGACGAAGCCGGTGGTGGCGAGGAGGCTGCGTACCCGGGCGTCCGGCTGCTTGAAGGTGACGGAGATGAAGCTGTCCGGCGTCTCCTTGATCGGCAGCTGCGACATGTCCTGGTCAGTGTAGCCGAGCACCAGCGACGGGGTTACCCGGATGCCGGGCACTCCATCAGGATCGGTCATGGCGCGATGGATCAGTTTCACCATCTGCGATTTGCCGGTGCCGTTCTTGCCCAGCAGGACGATGCGATCTCCCTGGAAGATATGGAGCTTGTCGATCTTGAACAGCGCCTGCCCCCCCGGCGTCGTAATCGTGACGTTCTCGATCCCCACCAGCAGCTTTGCGTGGGTCCCGCGATTGGTTAGACGGATCTCGCCGGAACGCTCTCGGTGTGCCGGGCGCACCGCCTCCTCGATCTTCGCCGCTCGGTCCTTCAACTGCTTGGCCTTCCCCACCAGCAGGTCGCTGCCTGAGTTGATGCCGATATTGGTGAGCTTGGCCGCCTGCTTCCTGAGCTTGCCTGCCTCCTTATGGTCGCGCTCGTTCTGCGCCTCCTGCGAGGCATCCTCGCGTTCGATTTCCTTGCGCGCGGCCGAATAGCCCAGCGGCAGGTAACGTGAAGTGCCGGGCCTGAGGAACAGCGTCCGGTTGGTCACCGCATCGAGGAAGTCGCGGTCGTGGCTGGCGACGATCAGCGGCAAGTTGCGCGCCTCGCGGTTTAGCCAGGTCTCGAGCCTGAACAGCTTCGAGAGGTCCAGATGGTTGGTCGGCTCGTCCATCAGCAGCGCGTCGGGATCGGTCACCCACACCCGCGCGATGAGCATCAGCCGCTGCCAGCCACCGCTCAGTGCCGAGACCAGCCGGTCCCGCAGCTCATACGGCGTCTCCAGCCCATCGAGCGCCACATCGGCGCGCCACGCATCGGTCTCGCGGTCGGCTTCCGGCAATGCGTCGAGCACGGCGTCGCGCATGGTCAGCGGCATCAGTTCCGCCGGCACGTCCTGTTCGACATAGCCGATCCGGAGGCCGCGCGAACGCACCACCTCGCCGGTTGTCGGCTCCGCGAGCCCGGTGATGACGCGCAGCAGCGAGGTCTTGCCGAGCCCGTTGCCGGCGACGAGCCCGACGCGGTCGCCATCGGCGATGACGAGGCTCAGGTCGCGGAACAGCGGATCGGTTGCGGTGATGGAAAGGTTCTTGAGGCTGATCGAGCCCATTTGCGTCTCTTCTGGATATCAAGGCGCATAAGCGCCGATGCCGTCAAAGGCTCACGCAAGAAAGCGGAGCCGGCTTGGGCAGACCAGAATGGTGAGAGACGACAAAGACGTCCGGACCCGTTCGGCCAGCCCTGCAACTAAAGCTGCAGGGCCGAAACAGGGCCGCGACTGCGGTGCACGTCATGACGATGATCCACGCGACCCTCCTTGGTTGGTGTTAGCGGACAAACCGCTCAATAGCGCCAGGGCGTAGGTTTGGCAATCACACCAGGTAGAAGAGCGCTGCGATGGCTGTGAGGATCACTGGGCGAGGCAGCGCAAGATGGGCAAGCCGGTACGCAAAACTATTAAATCCGGCTTGCTGCCATCCGCTGTCGCGTGGCGCCCGAAAACCGGTCTCAAGGTACGCAAGACCGCTCTTGGCTTGGGCGCGCATACGGCTACTCCGAACAAAAACCGTATATGAAATCTATAGAGGGGAGCGCTTAAGAAAGTGCTTCCGAGAAGCAAACGAAGTCTAAACGGAGTGCTCCAAAACAACGCGTTGGGTTCGCCGTACGGAACCGTACATATTGATTCATCGGAGCTTTTCTCAGCTGCGGCGCAGCCGTTCACGATTGAGGATCGCGCCGGTGCAGGTCGAAACCCTTAGCAGATAGACCCAGCCACCGCGCGTTGCGCGCACCTGGATGCGCCGGTTGTCGGCCACGTTGAGAGAGATGTTGGTGTAGCCCTGCTGGCGGACCGCATTGCGGATCTGCCGGTCGGTCAGCTCGATGCAGATCAACGGCCGGCGAAAGCCGAAGCCGTCGGTGCCGAAGCCGAACTGGAATTGCATGCTCTGCGCCTGGACAGGGAGTGCCGAAGCGCCGAGAGCCAGGCCGAGCACGGCGGCGCGGATAAGCATGGTGGCTTTCATATCGTTCTCCTTTGCGGCTCCCGAAACAAAAATCCCGGCCTTGTGGGGCCGGGATCTGGCGGGAGCGCGGGGGAGGATCCGGCTCCCGCCGGAACTGGACTAGAAGTTGAACTGGAACCGGAAGCCCGGGAAGTACGGGCGACGCAGCCGCTCGATATCCGAGACGCGGCCGGTGCAGCGGTTGACGGTCATGGCGTAGGTCCGGCGACCGTAGTCGGCCACCACCTTCACCCGCACACCGCGCCGATCGACGAAGCGGATGTCATCGAAGCCAGCGCGACGCAGTCCGCGGCGGATCTCGTTGATGGTGAGGCAATCGCGCTTCATCCTGCGGCCATCGTCGAAGCGGTACGAGAAGCTGCCGCCGCCGCCCTGGATGCCGAAATCGAAATTGAAGGACTGGGCCTGGACCGGCATGGCCGTAAAGGCCGCAGCACCGAGCGTCACCGCGACGATTGCGGCGCGTCCGGACTTCATCATGGTGGAAAGGATAGAGGTCATGATCATCTCCTTTGGAGTCTTTTGGTGCCAGGTCCACTAGCGTGCCATGACCCTAAAGGTTGCATTCTTAACGTATACGGTATCGCCCGTTCATCCTCCGTTCATGTTGCGGGCAACACGGCGGCGGAATTCCGAGTGATATCAGGCGCGGACGTCGTGAGATTGCCGACCACCCAGCCCGGACACTGCCTACTGGCCCCGGCAAGGTGCTCCGCAATCTCGATCGACGGATTAGAGCCTCGCCGTTGAACGCTCGCGGAACCGTGCGTTCACTTGCTGTTCACGACCGGTTGACAGGCGCCTCGGGTCGCCCTACGTCCCGCTTAACCCACCCTAAGCGGCAAGTATGCTAGAGCTTGAGAGGCGCTTGATTCGCGCCTCGGACGGAGATTTCATGGCGGCGATCGAAGACCTTTTCGGCCCTGAGGACGAGGCCCCTGCTCCGCAGCGCGCGCCCGCTCCAGCTACGCCGCCGAAGGCTTCGCTGGCTACCCCTGCCGCACCGAGCGTCGCGCACGCCGCCTCCTACACCGCAGCCGACATCGAAGTGCTCGAAGGCCTCGAGCCGGTGCGCCGCCGCCCGGGCATGTATATCGGCGGCACCGACGCCAATGCGCTGCACCACCTGTTCGCCGAAGTCATCGACAACTCGATGGACGAGGCCATTGCCGGTCATGCCAGCCGCATCGAGGTGCATTTCGGCGCCGACGGCTACATCACCGTAACCGATAACGGCCGCGGCATCCCTGTCGAGAACCACCCAAAATTCCCCGACCGCTCGACGCTCGAGATCGTCATGACGACGCTGCATGCCGGCGGCAAGTTCGACGGCAAGGCCTACGAGACCTCGGGCGGCCTGCATGGCGTCGGCGTGTCGGTGGTCAACGCACTCTCCGACGACTTGATGGTCGAAGTGGCTCGCGACCAGATGCTCTACCGCCAGAGTTTTTCGCGCGGCAAACCGGTGGCGGCGATGGAAACCGTCGGCCGGGTGCAGAACCGCCGCGGCACCACCACACGCTTCCATGCCGATCCGCAGATCTTCGGCGACAAGCTCGAGTTCTCCGCGCCGCGCCTGTTCAAGATGACCCGCTCGAAGGCCTACCTGTTCGGTGGCGTCGAGATCCGCTGGTCCTGCGACGAGA
>JBKJMF010000590.1:0-4161 GCA_046596525.1 Devosia sp.
GACCGTCAAGGTCACGTTCCCCAAGGACTACGCGCAGGACGAACTGGCCGGCAAGAAGGCCGAGTTCGAAGCCACCATCCTCCATATCGATGGCCCGAAGGCTGGTGAGCTCAACGACGAGTTCGCCAAGTCGCTCGGCCTCGAGAACGTCGAGGGCCTCCGCAATGCGGTGAAGGACCAGATGCGCGCCGCGCTCGACTCCATGGGCCGCCAGGCGATCAAGCGCCAGATCCTCGACCAGCTCGACGACGGCCACAAGTTCGCCGTTCCCGAGCAGCTGGTGGAAGCCGAGTTCAACACCATCTGGCAGCGCGTGCAGCACGAAGTCGAAAGCCACGGCAAGTCCTTCGAGGACGAGGGCACGACCGAGGCAGCGGCCCGCGAGCAGTACCAGAAGATCGCCGAGCGCCGCGTGCGCCTCGGTCTGGTGGTCGCCGAGATCGGCAACCAGAACAAGGTCGAGGTCACCGAGGACGAGCACCAGCAGGCGCTGATCGCCGAAGTGCGTCGCTTCCAGGGCCAGGAACAGCAGGTTTACGACTACTACCGCAAGAACCCGCAGGCCCTCGCCGGCCTCCGTGCGCCGGTGTTCGAGAACAAGGTGGTGGATTTCGTCACCGAGCTCGCCAAGAAAACCGACAAACCGATGACCCGTGCCGAGCTTTCGAAGATCATCGCTTCGGACGAGGACGAGGTTCCGGAAGAGCACCACCACTAAGCAGTGGGTGCATCACAAGTTCAGGCCGCCCTCCGGGGCGGCCTTTTTGTTTTCGGCGCGGTCTCTCTTCATCTCTCCCCTTGCGGGATCGCAAGAGAGGGGAACATGGGAGGCACATAGCGGCTCCGCACCCCCTCTCTGGCGAAATCTAAGGCTTAGCGAAGGGCTAAGCCCAAGACTTCGCTTTCTCCCCCGCCAAGGGGGAGATGAGCTGTGGCGCGATCCGGCCCGACATCGGCTTTCGGTTTGCGGAGCGGGCAGCTAGGGTCGGCGCCATGACCGGTGAGCATGTACTTCTGACCCCAGCCGAGATGTCCCGCGCCGATGCGCTTGCGGTGGCGTCGGGCGTGCAGTCGTTCAAGCTGATGGAAGCCGCCGGCAATGCGGTGGCCGAGGTGGTGCAGGAGCGCTATCCGGAGGGGCAGGTGCTGATCCTCTGCGGGCCGGGCAACAATGGCGGCGACGGGTTTGTTGCGGCGAAGAAGCTCAAGGAGCTCGGGCGCGAGGTGCGGGTGGCGCTGTTTGGCGAGCGCGACCGGCTGAAGGGCGATGCGGCGTTCTTCGCCGACCTGTGGAACGGGGCGATCCAGGCGGCGCGGCCGGATGGGTTACGCGGTGCACGAGTGATCATCGACGCGCTGCTCGGCGCCGGGCTCGATCGCGATGTCGAAGGCGGCTTGGCCGAGTTGATCGAGGCCGTGAACGCGGCGCGTGTGCCGATCGTCGCGGTGGATGTGCCCTCAGGCATCGACGGGGCGAGCGGTCAGGTGCGTGGCGTCGCGGTGAAGGCCGATGTGTCGGTGACGTTCTTCCGGCTGAAGCCGGGGCACCTGCTGCTGCCAGGGCGGGCGCGGTGCGGCGAGGTGCTGCTGTCGCCGATCGGCATTCCCGACGCGGTGCTCGGCGAGATCAAGCCGAACCTCAGCCGCAATGGGCCGGACCTCTGGCAGCTGCCGAAGCTCGATCCGGAGGGGCACAAGTTCACCCGCGGCCACTGCGTGGTGATGTCGGGCGGACCGCTGCAGACCGGCGCCAGCCGGATGACGGCAATGGCGGCGCTGCGGACCGGGGCAGGGCTGGTGACACTTGCTGGGGCGCATTCCTCGATGCTGATCCAGGCCAACCACGTGACGGCAATCATGCTGAAGCCGGTGGACGGCGCGGCGAGCCTGCAATTGCTGCTGCAGGATCAGCGGATCAACACCGTGGTGATCGGCCCGGCTGCCGGGCTGGGCGAGGCGACCAAGGCGAACGTGATCGCGGTGCTGGCGAGCGATGCGGCGGTGGTGCTCGATGCCGACGCGCTGACCAGCTTCAAGGACAGCCCGGAGGCGCTGTTCTCGGCGATCAAGGCCAAGCCGGATCGACCGGTGGTGATGACGCCGCACGAGGGCGAGTTCGAGCGGTTGTTTGGCAAGGTGGATGGCAGCAAGGTCGATCGGGCTCGGTCGGCGGCGCTGCGTTCGGGTGCGATCGTGGTGCTCAAGGGCAGCGACACGGTGGTGGCGGCGCCGGATGGCCACGCGGTGATCAATGACAATGCACCGGCGATGCTGGGTACGGCTGGCTCGGGCGATGTGCTGGCGGGCATCATCGCCGGGCTGCTGGCGCAGGGGATGAAGGGGTACGACGCGGCGTGTGCCGGCGTGTGGATTCACGGCGAAACGGGCAATCTCTGGGGTGGACCGGGGCTGATTGCCGAGGATTTGCCGGGACTGATCCCGGATGTGTTGGCGGGGCTGGTTGGCTAACGCCTTCCGAAGCCGAGAAATGCGACGGCGAACAGGAACGCCATCACCAGTCCCACCAACGCAAAGCCGACGAATGTCATCGCAACTGCGCCCAGGTCGAGTTCCCAAAGCTTGGTTCCGTCCACCAGCTTTTCCAATTGGAATCGTTCGTTGTCGTTGACGATGGTCGCGGTGAAGCCACCGGCGGCGAGGAGCACCAACGCAAACAAAGCAATGGTGATCCGTTTCCTCACCAGGTCACCTCCAGCCGCTCCAACCCGTGGAAGTGGTAGATGTTCTTGTACTCCGGCTCCGTCGCCAGCTTCAGCCCCGGCAGCCGGTCGAACAGCGTTTTCATCGCCACCTGCAGCTCAATGCGCGCCAGCGGGGCGCCGATGCAGAAGTGGATGCCGGCGCCGAAGCTGACATTGGCGCCGTCGGGGCGGAACGGATCGAAGCGGTTGGCCTCGGCGAAGCGGGCCGGGTCGCGGTTGGCGGCGCCGAGCATCAGGCCGATGGTCTCGCCCTGCTTGAAGCTGAGGCCGTTCTCCAGCGTCACGTCCTGTAGCGCGTAGCGGGTGAACATGTGGAGCGGCGCGTCATAGCGGACGCACTCCTCGACGGTGGCTTCCGTCTGGTCCTCGTCGGCGAACAGCGCCTTGGGGTCGAGGCCGCTCTCGAGGATGGCCTTCACGCCGTTGCCGGTAGTGTGGACGGTCGCCTCATGGCCGGCATTGAGCAGCAGAATGGTGGTGGAGATCACCTCGTCCTCGGTCAGTTTCTCGCCGTCGATCTCGGCGGTCAGCATGTGGGTGAGCAGGTCTTCCTTCGGGGCGCGGCGGCGCTCGGCGATCATTTTCCGCACATAGTCCATGAACTCGATCGAGGCCTGGTTGGCGTCGAGCTCGGTCTCGTGGGTGACGCCGAACATGTACATGGCGACCATGCGGTTGGACCAATCGACCAGCTGCATCGCCATGTCGGCGGGCAGCCCGATCATCTCGGCGATGACGATGGCCGGCACCGGAGCGGCGAAGGCGCGGAGCAGCTCGACCTGGCGGTCAGCCTCGAAGCCGTCGATCAGCTCATTTGCCAGCCGTTCGATGCGCGGCCGCAACTGCTCGACGTTGCGCGACACGAAGGCGCGGTTGACCAGGGCGCGGAGCCGGGTGTGGGTCGGCGGCTCCAGGGTCAGCAGCGAGTATCTTTCCGTCTGGTCGAAGGCGGCGGTGTGAGCCTTGGGCGGCGCCATGCCTAGCTGCTCGCGGCTCATCAGATGCAGGATCTGCCGGCCGAAGCGCTTGTCGCGGAGCAGCAGGCTCACATCCTTGAAGCCGGCGAAGCACCAGTGCCCATAGTTGTCCCAGAAGAAGGCGGGCGAGGCGGCGTGCACGGCGTCGTAGAACGCGTAGGGGTCACGGTAGAAGGCGAGTTCGCGCGGCTGGGCACTGGCGTGGCGGTCGGCGAGGGTGAAGGGAGCGGCTGCGGACAAGGACTGGACCTGTTGAAACGGGAACTGCCGACCATGCTATACGGCGCTCCAGCGGGACGGGAAGCGGTCAACCGCAGCGGAAACAGCTTGCCGCGGCGAAAAAACCGGCTAGTAGCCTCCCCAGACATTGATTGGAGTTCGAGCCCGTGAGCGACCTCACCCTGACCGAAGCGATCGACAACATCTACACCTCGCTGCGCGAGAACAATTCCGACATCGAC
>JBKJMF010000615.1:0-4570 GCA_046596525.1 Devosia sp.
CGTCGTATCGATGAAGCGCGTGGTGTAGCGGTTCTCGACGAAATCCGGATGCGTGATGATGTTCTCGAGGAACGCCAGGTTGGTCGAGACGCCGCGGATGCGGAACTCGCGCAGCGCCCGGTGCATGCGGGCGATCGCCTCTTCCGGGCTCGGCGCCCAGCAGGTGATCTTTTCGAGCAGCGGATCGTAGAACCGGGTGATCACCGCGCCGGCATAAGCCGTGCCGCCATCGAGGCGCACGCCGAACCCGGTGGCCTCGCGATAGGCGGTGATGCGGCCATAGTCCGGGATGAAGTTCTGCTCCGGATCTTCCGTCGTCACGCGGCACTGGATGGCATTGCCGTTGAGCCGGATATCCTGCTGCAGCGGCACGCCAGATTGCGGTGTGCCGATCACGGCGCCTTCGAGCAGACGGATCTGCGCCTTCACGATGTCGATGCCGGTGACCTGCTCGGTCACCGTGTGCTCGACCTGGATGCGCGGGTTCACTTCGATGAAGTAGAACTTGTTAGTATCGGCATCGAGTAGGAACCCGACCGTGCCGGCGCCACGATAGCTGGCGGCGTTGCCGAGCCGGATCGCCGCACCGGTAAGATCGTCGCGGAGCTCCTGGCTCAGATACGGCGCCGGAGCCCGCTCCACCACCTTTTGATTTCTGCGCTGCACCGAGCAATCGCGCTCGAACAGGTGCACCAGGTTGCCGTGATCGTCGCCGATCAGCTGAACCTCGACGTGACGTGCCCGCTCGATCAGCTTTTCGAGATACATCTCGTCCTTGCCGAACGCGGCCTTGGCCTCGCGCTTGCCTTCATGGACTTCGGCGATCAGCGTCGACTCGTCCATGATCCGGCGCATGCCGCGGCCACCGCCGCCCCAGCTCGCCTTCAGCATCAGCGGATAGCCGATCTCGGCGGCCATGCGCTTCACTTCGTTCACGTCGTCGGGCAGCGCATCGGTCGCCGGTACCACCGGCACCTTCGACGCGATCGCCATATTGCGCGCCGCGACCTTGTTGCCGAGGTCGCGCATGGTCTGGGCCTTGGGCCCGATGAAGATGATCCCGGCGTCCTCGCAGGCGTCGGCGAATTCCGGCGATTCCGACAGCAGGCCATAGCCCGGGTGGATTGCGTCGGCGCCCGAGATGCGGGCGATCCGAATGTACTCGTCGATCTGCAGGTAGGCCTCGACCGGGCCCTTGCCCTTGCCGATCAGGTAGGCCTCGTCGGCCTTGAACCGGTGCAGCGCCAGCTTGTCCTCTTCGGCATAGCAGGCGACCGTCTTGATGTTCAGTTCATTGGCGGCGCGAAACACCCGGATGGCGATTTCGCTGCGATTGGCGACGAGGATTTTCTTGATCGGCATCGATCTAACCCGAGCAGGAGGGGGCGAGGCACGCTAGTGCCAGCAAGGTAGTCTCAGGCCACGCGGCCTATTTCTGGCTCAGATGTCCCGCGAGGTGGGACATGTCGTAACCCGCATTCGCCGCCGCCGAAATGATCTCGGAAGCCGGCGCCTTGCCGGCCTGGCTCAGCGCCCAAAGGGTCGTCGAACGCGTGCCGGAACGGCAATAGCAGAACACGGGGCCGGTGCTCCCCTCGAGCACCTGTTTGGTCTCCTCGACCATCTGGGAGCTGACCCCCTCGCGGCCAAGCGGAATGAAGTGATAGGCGAGGCCGGCGTCATGCGCCGCTTGCTCGATCGTCGCACTGGTAGCCTGGTCCGGGGATTCCCCGTCCGGCCGGTTGTTGATGATAGCGACGAAACCCTGAGCCTTTATGGCCGTGACATCCTCGGGGCTGATCTGCGGGGACACGCTCACGTGGTCGTTGATCCGCTTCACGTCCAAATCACATACTCCGATAGATATGCCTGGGTCTTTCCGAGAAGCCTTTATAGACATCCGCACATCGGAGAGGCAAGGCGCGCCATCGCCAGCCCTAAGTCTCACGACTTTGGGCTAGGGTTTCCTAGCGTCTTGCTCATGTAGACGGCAGTGCCGCCCATGAAGTCCTCGACCCGGTCGACCACAAAGCCGAGCCGCTTGTAGAGCGAGAGGTTGGCCTCGAACGCCCCGTTGGTCAGCAGGCGAAGCTCCGGCAAGCCGGCGTCGATGGCCCGCTGCTCGATATGCGCGAACAGCAGTTGCCCGATGCCCTGCGCCTCGGGCGCCACGGCGACGTTCTCGATCCAGATGTGGTCGTCATGCGCCAGGGTTTCGATCAGCCCCCGGATCTCGGCGCCTTCGACCGCCAGGTCGAACCGGTGCTTGGTCAGCGCCTGCTCGTAGTCCGCCCGCATCGGCACTGGCTCGCGCCCGATTAGCGGCACCCACTTGGCATAGGCGGCGCGCACGATCGACCCCATGCTCTCGGCCTCCCGCAGCTCCGCGGGCCGTATTTCGATGATCATTGCTTGCTCCTGCCGCACCTCACGCGGCCGAAGCCAGCCGTGGGGCCAGCAATTGTAGCGGTTCCGGCCGCGCCAGCAGATAGCCCTGGAGCCCCGTGACTCCGGCCCGCTGCAGGAACTCCAGTTGCTCGGTGGTCTCGACGCCTTCGGCAATCACCTCGACCTTCAGCGAGCGGGCGATCTTGGCGATCGCCGAGACGATCAGCCCGTCGATCCGGCTGCTCGGCAGGTTCATCACGTAGGAGCGGTCGATCTTAATGATGTCGAACGGGAAACCGCGCAGGTATTCGAGGCTGGCAAACCCGGTGCCGAAATCGTCGATCGCCACCCGCACGCCCAGCGCCCGCAGTGTCTCGATATTGCCGAGCTCAACCGTGCCCGATTGCAGCGGCAGCGACTCGGTGATCTCGATGACCACTTGGCTGCCTGTCACGCCACTATCCGCAAGAATTGCGGTGACGCGTTCAGCGAAATCGGCGCGCCGGAGCTGCACCACCGAGACATTGATCCCGACATTCGCCGTGCCGAGCTGTGCGAGATCAGCAGCAGCACGGCGTAGCACCCAGTCGCCTAGTTTGTCGATCAGATCCGATTGCTCGGCGATGCCGATGAAATCGCAGGGCGGGACCATGCCGCGTACCGGGTGCTGCCAGCGCACCAGCGCTTCGTAGCTCTGCCGGGTCACACCATCGGCGGCAAAGATCGGCTGGTAGTGCAGCTCGAGTTCATTGAGCAGGATGGCGGCCCGTAGATCGCGCTCGACGAAACGCTTGTGCCGCTCGTCGGCCATCAATTCGGCCTCGAATGCCACCGTCGTCGCGCGGCCCTCTTTCTTGCCCTTGTAGAGCGCGAGATCGGCCTTGGTGATCAGTTCGTCCGCTTCAGCGGCATCCTGCGGCCACAGCGCCACGCCGATGGTCGCCGACAATCGGATCGGCCGCCCCTCGATCATTATCGGTTGCCCGAGAGTCGCGAGAATCCGGTCACCCAACCGGACCAGCGCGGCCTTGTTGTCCTGCCCCACCAGCGCAATGCCGAACTCGTCACCGCCCAGCCGGCCGATCAGGGCCTCGGGCAGCATCTGCTTCAACGTCTTCACCAGGTGCACCAGCGCCGTATCGCCGGCGCCATGGCCGTGCGAGTCGTTGAGCACCTTGAGGTTGTCCATGTCGATCTGCATGTAGGCGAGCGGCCGGTCGTTACCGTGCAGGTTCTCCTTGAGCGCGCTGAAGAAGTACGAGCGCGTATGCGCGCCGGTCAGCGCATCGCGATAGGCCAGGTCCAGCAACTGCCGCTGTTCGTCTCCGGCGCTCTGCAGTTCCTGCTTCAGCCGCACATAGCCCCAGCGCAACAGCAGCAGCAGGCTGGCGGCAGCGATCACCCGGGCCGCGATCAGCTCAGGCGCGCGGGGATCGCTGAAATAGCCGAGCGCCGAGATCATCGCCATGACCAGCACCAGCGCCCCGACACCGGCAAATACCAGGCGATAGGTGCCGATGACCTGCTGCAGTGAGGCTTGACGTTGCAACGATTGGCCTCCTGGCTCAGGGACAGCGCGATCCACCGCGCAGGGCAGGGCGGCAAACTCTGCCAAGAAGCTTTCGGAAGCCCTAACGCTAACCGATTATGACAGCGAATACAACGCACTAGGATCGCTGTATCGCTGCAGAGGCCCGGGACGCTACTGCCGCACCATGACAGTCCGGTTACGGCGGCTGTGCCGCCTGCAGCGCTGGCTAGCGAACTGTTACTGCGCCGGAGCTTCGGGCGCGATCGCGGCCGCCGGCAGTCCTACCCACGGGCGCCAGATCTCGCCGCGGTCGGCAACAAACCGGTCGGCGACGCTTTCCACCGTCTCGCCAGCCTCGCCCAGTTGCTGCAGCAGCTTGTTCATTTCGTCGAACGGCATCCGGGCCCGGCCGAAATACGCCGCGACCTGCGGTGCATCGAGGTAAATCCACTCGGCCAGCGCCACCACCACCGGATCCGGCGCGAACCCGGTCGGAGTGGGCGCAGGGCATACGGCCCGCCCCATGCAGAGGAACGCGTCACGATCATAGGCCGCCAGCATCACCGGCTTGAACGCGAACTGCGCCAGCACCGCGTTGGGCTGCCAGTAGTAGAACAGGATCGGCTCCTTCCGCCCCACCGCCTCGGCGAT
>JBKJMF010000014.1:0-11424 GCA_046596525.1 Devosia sp.
GTGCTCGAGCGCCCCGACGACGGCTTTCTCGCGGCCCGAGAGCCCGCTTTCGCCCCAGCCGAAAATGCCGGAATCGGTCTCGATCTTGACGATCAGCTGGTTGCGATGGCCGACCCATACCGGGAACGGCTTGATGGCGGTGATCTTCACTCTGGTCTCCTCACCAGCTGGTCATGGCGCCGTCTTCGAGACGCGCGATCGGCAGGTAAGCCTGCTTGTAGGGGTACTTGGCAGCGAGACTTTCCTCGAAATCGACGCCGTGGCCCGGCACTTCGCCCGGCTGCAGGTAGCCGCGGTCATATGTCCAGGCGCACTTGAACACGTCGAACATCTGTTCGGTGTAGCTGGCAAATTCCTGGATGCCGAAGTTCGGGATCGCCACGTCGACATGGATGTTGCAGCCCATGGCGATCGGCGACACGTCCTGTGGGCCGTGGCAGGCCGATTTGACGTGATAGATCGCCGCGAGATCGAAGATCTTCTTGATGCCGGTGACGCCGCCGGCATGGGTCGAGGTGACGCGGGCGTAGTCGATCAACTGCTCGGTGATCAGCGTGTGGGTGTCGTAGATCGAGTTGAACACCTCGCCCACCGCCAGCGGCGTGGTGGTGTGCTGCCGGATGATGCGGAAGCCTTCCTGCAGCTCCGCCGGGATCGCGTCCTCCAGCCAGAACAGCCGGAAGGGCTCGAGATCCTTGCCGAGGCGGGCAGCCTCGATCGGGGTCAGGCGGTGGTGCACGTCGTGCAGCAGATGCACATCCCAGCCGACCGCATCGCGAACCTTCTCGAACAGTTTTGGCACCAGCGGGAGATACTTGTGCGTCGCCCACACTTCCTCGTGCGGGACGATGGCGCCGCGGCCCTTCAGCGCCGCAGTGTCGGTGGAATCGCCGGTGCCGTAGATCGGCGGCAGGCCGGGGATCGCCACCTGGGCGCGGATCGCCTCGACGCCGGTTTCCTTGATCGCGAGGACACCCTCGACGACCTCGGAGATTTCGAGGCCCGAGGCGTGCCGATAGACCATCACCTTGTCGCGCGACCGGCCGCCGAGCAGCTGGTAGAGCGGCATGCCGGCGACCTTGGCCTTGATGTCCCACAGCGCCATGTCGATGGCGGAGACGGCGGCCATGGTGATCGGGCCGCGGCGCCAGTAGGCGCCCTTGTAGAGATACTGCCAGATGTCCTCGGTCCGCAGCGGATCCTTGCCGATCAGCGTCGGCGCGATGTGGTCCTTGAGGTACGAGACGACCGCCAGTTCGCGCCCGTTCACCGTGCCGTCGCCGATGCCGTAGACGCCTTCGTCGGTAATGACTTTTACCGTGACGAAATTCCGCCCCGGCGAGCAGACGATGACCTTGATCTCTTTGATTTTCATAATGTTGCTTTGACGCCGCTGGTGCTGTGACAGGCCCTCGTGGTTCGACAGGCTCACCATGAGGGCGACTGGTGGTCTTCGCTTGAGTTGTGAAGGCTCCGGAACCGGTGCCCAAGGGCCCTCATCCTGAGCCTGTCGAAGGACGAGGGCAGATGCGCGGCCTGCTCAGTCCGCTTTCAGCGTCATCTCGGTTTCGCCGTCGAACAGGTGCATCCGCTCCTGGTCGAACTCGATGAACACCGCCTCGTCCGGCCGGATCTGGACGCTCGGCGCGAGGCTGATATTGAGGATGGCGCTCGACACGAACACCTGCGCAAACGTGACGTCGCCCGTCGGCTCGACCGTATAGACCTTGCCCGGCACCGAGCCCGGCACCTGCGTCTTGTGCAGTTTCACCGTCGAGTGCCGCGCCCCCAGCACCGCCTTGTTGCTCTTGGCCCTGAGCGCTTTCCTGGCATTGGCGGGTGACAGCGGCAGTTCCCAGCCCTCCGGGCTGGTCAGCGCCACGTCTGTTCCCCTGGTCACCGCCGTCAGCGGGATCAGGCTCATCGCCGGGCTGCCGACAAAGCTCGCGACGAACATGTTGACCGGATGGGCGAAGACATTGGCCGGCGTGTCGTATTGCTGCAGGAAGCCGCCATTCATCACCGCCATCTTGTCGGCCATGGTCACGGCTTCGAGCTGGTCGTGGGTGACGTAGATGATGGTGGCCTTGAGGTCCTGGTGGAAGCGCTTGATCTCTGAGCGCATCTGCACGCGGAGCTTCGCATCGAGGTTCGACAGCGGCTCGTCCATCAGGAAAACCCGCGGGTCGCGCACGAGGGCACGGCCCAGCGCAACACGCTGTTGCTGGCCACCGCTCAGTTCGCGCGGCTTGCGCTCGAGCAGCGGGGTGATGTCCAGCGTCTTGGCAGCGGCCCGGACCTTCTTGTCGATCTCGTCCTTGGGCAGTTTCCGCATCTGCAGCGGGAAGGCGAGGTTCTTGTAGACCGACTTGTTGGGGTAGAGCGCGTAGTTCTGGAACACCATGGCGATGTCCCGGTCCTTCGGGTCGAGATCGGTGACGACCCGATCGCCGATCGACACGTCGCCACCCGACATCGGGATCAGCCCGGCGACGAGGTTGAGCGTCGTCGTCTTGCCGCAGCCCGAGGGGCCGACCAGTGCGACGAACTCGCCGTCCTCGACGGTCAGCGACACGTTGTTCACGGCGTAGACGCTGCCGTAGTTCTTGACCACGTCTTTGAGGACAACCTGAGCCATACGATACCCCTTGAAACCGGGCCGCGAGCGAGCGCGGGAAACTAGTGTTTGACGGCGCCTTCGGTCAGCGCGCGGACGAAATATTTCTGCAGGACGAGGAACAGCACCACCACCGGCACGCTCATCAGGAACGTCGCCGACATCAGCCCCGGCCAGTCGGTAGCGAACTCGGTGAAGAAGCGCTGGATGCCCACCGGCAGGGTCATCGACTGTTCCTTCGACAGGAACGTGTAGGCATAGACGTATTCGTTCCAGGCGCCGATGAACGAGAAGATCGAGGTGGCGATGATGCCCGGCGTCGATAGCGGCATGACGATCAGGATGAACGCCTGGAACCGGGTCGCCCCGTCGATGCGCGCCGCCTGCTCGAGCTGGATCGGGATGTTGTCGTAGAACCCCTTGAGCAGCCAGATCGACAGCGGCAGGCCGAAGGTTAGGTAGGTGAGGATCAGCGAACCGTGGGTGTTCACCAGCCCCAGCCAGCGCATCATCAGGAACAGCGGCACGAGGAACACCACGGCCGGGAACATGTTCCTGAGCAGCACCGAAAAGAACAGGAAGGTGCGGCCGGGAAAGCGGAAGCGCGAGAACGCATAGGCCGCCGGCACCGCCACGGCGACGCCGAGGATGGTGGTCAGCAGCGAGACGTAAAAGCTGTTCCAGAAGTAGCGCAGGAATTCCTGGCCGGTGGAGCCGTTGGGATCGAGCAGCTTCCAGTAGTTCTGCAGCGTCGGCTCGGCCGGCCACCATTGCGGCGGATATTGCAGCGCCGCGAACTGCGACTTGATCGAGGTCAGCACCATCCAGGCCATCGGCAGGACGGTGAACAGCAGCAGGAAGGCGAGGAAGAACCGCCCCGCCCAGCGCCACCAGTCGATGGGCTTCTTGGCGATGGGGCGGATCGCTTCGGCGGGAATTGTGGTCATGCTGCAATCCTCCGGCCGATACGGTTCCCACCGGCCGTCATCCCGGCGAAAGCCGGGACCCAGTGCTCCGAGGGCTCACCACGATCTGATGTTGCCGACCTGTCGGTGACAGACCGGATGGATAAGCGCCAACGGAGCCGTCCGAGCAGTGGGTCCCGGCTTTCGCCGGGATGACGGCCGGTATTGGCGGCAGGCAAGGGGAACACAGAGCCCATCATCCTGCCCTCGATTCATCGCCGCGCGTCAGCGCCTTCACGTAGAAATAGCCCAGCGTCATCATCACGATGAACAGGATCACCGCATAGGCCGAGGCAAGGCCCCAGCGCTGCCGCCCGAAGGCGATCTGGTAGATCTGGGTGATCCAGATATCCGACGCACCCGCCGGTCCGCCGCCGGTCATGATCCAGGGGATGATGAACGAGTTGAAATTTGCGACCATCAGCAGCAGCACCGTCACCATCGACACGCCGCGCAGATGCGGGAAGGTGACATGCCAGAAGCGCTGCCAGGCATTGGCGCCGTCGACCTGGGCGGCGCGGATCAATTGCTCGGGCACCGTCTGCAGCCCGGCCATCAGCATGATCATCGCGAAGGAGAATTCCTTCCAGATGTTCACCACGATCAGCGAGGGCAGCACAGTGTGGAGGTTGTCGAGGAAGTTGATCGGCTTTTCGGAAAGCCCGAACTGCACGGCGAGTGCACCGATGACGCCGAAATCGGAATGGTAAAGCCACTTCCACACATATGAGGCGGCGACGGCGCTCACCACATAGGGGATCAGCAGTACGGCGCGCAGCACGCCGCGGCCCAGGAACTCGCGATGCAGCGACAGCGCCGCGCCGAGCCCCAGGAGGAAGGCGAAGAACGTCGAGGCGACCGTCCAGATCGCGGTGTTAACAGTCACATCTCGGAACGATGCGCTGGTCAGGACCTGGACATAGTTGTCGAGCCCGACAAAAATCTTGTCCTTCATCTGAAGGTTGGCGGGCGTTTTGAAAAAGCTCAGTTCGATCGTGTAGTAGATGGGGTAGGCGATGACGATCAGCATCACGATCAGCGCCGGCAGGACGTAGAAGTAGTCCGTGCGGTGGTTCCAGATGCGCTGGAAAATGCTGACGCGTTTGGGCGCCGCTGCGCTCCCGGCAAATGTCGCCTGGCTCGAAATGGTACTCACAGCTGGCCCGCCCCGTTTCGAAGATAAGGGACCGGCGGCGCGAGGCCGCCGGTCGTGACGTTTGGCTTTTGGCGACTACATGCCGCCAAGCAGTTCTTCGACCTTCTTGGCGGCGTCGTTGGTTGCCTCCTCGACGGTCATCTTCTCGGTCAGGGCGTTCTGCAGCATGTCCGGAACGATGATGTTCATGATCTCGGTCGCCTGCGGGATGACCGGGAACGGAATGCCGTTGGGCAGCATGGAGGTGGTGACGTCGAGGAACTTGATGGTGTCCAGACGTTCCTTCATCCACTTGGTCTTGAAGCCGGCGAGGTTACCGGGGTTCGAACCGGTCCAGGCGAGCTTGGTCGACCATTCCGGGCTGGTCCAGAAGCACGCAAAGGCCTTGGCGGCCTCGGCGTCGAAGCCACCATCGACATATTCCGGGTTGACGAAGTGCATGTTCGAACCACCGAACACCACGGCGCGGCGCGCCGGACCTTCGGGGATCAGGCCGTAGCGCATATTGGCGACCACGGCGTCGGCAACTTCCTTGTCAGCACCAGTTGCCTTGCCCGCGAGGTCGACCATCTTCGCGTACTCGCTCGGATGGGCAATCATCATGGCCAGCTGGCCGGCGATGAAGGGGTTCTGGTTTTCGTTCTGCGTGTTGGTGAGCGCCGAGGCGGGCACCGATTTGTCACGCACATACATATCGACGGAGGCCTGCAGCGCGGCCTTGGCGCCGTCATTGTTCAGCATCACGGTTTCGTAGGTCGGGGCGTCGGTCGACTCGTCGAGCGCGCCGCCGCCGTATGCCCAGAGCTGCGGCATGAAGCGGAACGGCGTGTTGCCGGCGTTCTGCTTGGCCACCATGCCGTAGCCCGAGACGCCGAGCTTGTCATGGATCTGCTTGGAGTAGGCGACGACGTCGTCCCAGGTCGCTGGCGGCTTCTCGCCATCGAGGCCGGCATCGTTGAACAGCTTGGCGTTCCAGATGAACGCCATGGTCTCGTTGTTGGTCGGGATGCCGTAGGTCTTGCCCTCATAGGTCACCGACTTCATGGCGCCGGGCCAGAAATCAGCCGTCGGGTAGCCGACGTCTTCAGGCTTTAGTTCCTGGAAGTAGCCCTTCGACGAGAACTCGATGCCGCCCAGGATCTGCAGGCGGAGCACCATCGGACCGGCATTGCCGATCAGCGCGGTGCGCAGCTTGTCGAGCAGGGTATTGTAGTCGATGTTCTGCGCATCGGTCTCGATATTCGGATAGGTCGCCTTCCAGGCAGCCCAGAAATCATCGTTGATCTTGCGCTCGATATCGGGCGACGCGTCGGTCGGGCCGGTCCACCAATAGGTGAGCTTGCCCTTGTAATCGAGCGGCACGACTGTGGCGCAATGCCCCGAGGTGTCGACCTCGGAAGTGCCGGCGATCGACTTGATATATTCCGGCGACCACTGGCTCAGGTCGACGCTCTGCGCAAATGACGCAGTAGCGCTCAGCAGCATGCTGGCGGCGCTCAGTGCGGCGACAGACAGCCCCAGCATACGGCGGCGATTGAACCGGCCGGACGTAACTTCGCGATCTCGCGAATTATGCATTGAGAATCCTCCTCCTCAAATCGAAAGCCTGCGCCGGTGTCCAAATGGGACGTCGCGTAGGCCCTCCACAGCTCGCGCTGTTCCTCTCTCGGGACCGGACTTTCTTGCCGGCTTGTCCCAACTGGTATGGTACAGTTCCAGACCTGTTGGTGTATGTCAACATTGCCAAAGTCGTACATTATTTAGCGAAGTTTGCGTGCTAACGGGGCTTGGCTTGCTCAAAAAATATGCATAAACAAGCCGCATGAGCGAGGTGACCGCCAAGCCGGACCAGCCCGAGGAGAGCCTCGAGCAGCAGCAGGCCTCCGTCTACGAGATGATCCGCGAGGACATCGTTTCGGGGCGGCTGGGGCCCAATGAGCGGCTGAAAGTCGCCGACCTCGCCGAACACTACCAGACCTCGACCAACCCGGTGCGCGAAGCGCTGCAGCAGCTGCGCGGCGAAGGCTTCGTCTTGATGGAGCCCAACCGCGGCGCACGGGTCCGGCCGATCGATGCCGACTTCGTGCGCGACATCATCGAGATCGAAGTGCTGATCGAGGCCTCGCTGACGCGCTGGTTCGTCTCCATCGTCTCGGATTCCGATATCGTCGAACTCGAGCGGATCCAGGCCGAGATCGAGACGCTGAACTTCGAAGACCGGGTGCTGCACGGCCGGCTCGACACCAAGTTCCACCAGTTCATCTACGACCGCCACTACAACCGCCACGCCGCCGAGCTGTGGTGGAAGCACCGCGAAATCCTGAGGGCGATCAGCCGGCGCTTCCCAACCTCGCTCAGCCGCCGTGTCGCGGTGCTGCGCGAGCATCGCGAACTGATCGAACGCATCCGCGCGCAGGACGCCGATGGCGCCGCCGCGGTGGTGGCTCGGCACGTCGAGGGGTCGGGCCGCCATATCATCGAACAGATGGGCGTCGCCGAGAGGAACGGGACGCTCAGGCGCTGAGGAGCGCCAAACCCGATTTCACAAAAGTCATTTTCTAGAGGAGAGAGTAGTGACGATCGATATTGAGAACACGGTGCGTACCGCCTCGCGCCCCAGCGAGTTGCGGATCACCGATATCCGCGTCGCCGAGATCACCGGCGCGCCGTTCCGATCGGCACTGCTCAAAATCTACACCAACCAGGGCATCGTCGGCCTCGGCGAAGTCCGCGACGGGGCCAGCGCCACCTACGCGCTGATGCTGAAGAGCCGGCTGCTCGGCGAGAACCCGTGCGACATCGACCGGCTGTTCCGCCGCATCAAGCAGTTCGGCGGCCACGGCCGCCAGGGCGGCGGCGTCTCGGCCATCGAGATCGCGCTGTGGGATCTCGCCGGCAAGGCCTATGGCGTGCCAGTCTACCAGATGCTGGGCGGCAAATTCCGCGACAAGGTCCGCGTCTATTGCGACACCGACGCTGACCGCCCGAGCGGCACCGCTATGGGCAAGCGCCTGAAGGAACGCATGGACCTCGGGTTCACCTTCCTCAAGATGGACCTCGGCCTGATGCAGATCGCCGATGTCCCGGGCGCCGTCGTCGGCCCGGCCGGGGTACTCGACGGTCTGCGCCACCATGCCGGCGGCATCAGGGCCAAGACGCTCGATGAGCGCAAGGCGCGCAACCTGATCTACGATGCGCAGAACGTCATGCACCCATTCACCGGCCTGCATTTTTCCGAGAAGGGCCTCGACCTGCTCGACCAGTACATGGCCGAGGTCCGCGCCGAGATCGGCCCGGAAATTCCGCTCGCCATCGACCATGTCGGCCACATCTCGCTGCAGGACGGCATCCGCCTGGCGCAGCGGATCGAGAAGTACACCCCGGCCTGGCTCGAAGACGTGATCCCCTGGCAGCACACCGAGCAGTATCGCCAGCTGCAGCAGTCGACCTCGGTGCCGATCTGCACCGGCGAGGACATTTACCTCAAGGAAGGCTTCGAGCCGCTGCTCAAGGCCGGCATCTCGGTCATCCATCCGGACATCCTCACCACCGGCGGCATCCTCGAGACCAAGAAGATCGGCGACGCGGCGCAGGACCACGGCATCGCCATGGCCATCCACATGGCCGAAAGCCCGATCGCGGCGATTGCCGCGGCGCATGTCGCGACCGCCACCGAGAATTTCCTGGCGCTCGAGTATCACTCGGTCGACGTCGACTGGTGGGCCGACATCGCGGTCGGCAGCCCGGTGGTCAAGGACGGCTTCATCACGCTCAACGACAAGCCCGGCCTCGGCATCGACGACCTCAACGACGAGTTGCTGCGGCAGCACCTGCAGCCCGGCGTCACCGACATCTGGCAGCCGACCGACCAGTGGAACGACGATTTCTCGTGGGACCGCACCTGGAGCTGACGGACCGGCGCTGCGGAGATGTGCCGAGCTAACGGATGGCACCGCTTCACCTCTCCCTCTGGGGGAGAGGTCGACCCTCTTGGGTCGGGTGAGGGGGCCTTCTTTTGATGCGGTGCAGGGGGAAGGCCCCCTCACCCGGCGCTGGGCGCCGACCTCTCCCTCCAAAGGGAGAGGTGAAGAAAACGGGAGAACCAAATGAAAATCACCGACCTGCGCGTTGCCGTCATCGGCAAGCATCCGATCGTCCGCATCGTCACCGACGAGGGCATCTACGGCATCGGCGAGGTGGAATACACCAAGACCTATCTGAAGCCGTTCATCCTGCACTTCCGCGACGCGCTGATCGGCGAGGACCCGACCGACGTCGAGCGCTGCATGATGAAGATCCGCCAGCGCGGCAGCTTCAAACCCTACGGCGCTGCGGTCTCGGTGATCGAGCATGCGCTGTGGGACATCGCCGGCAAGGCGGCGGGTGTTCCCGCCTACAAGCTGCTCGGCGGCAAGGTGCGCGACCAGGTGCGCGTCTATAACGGCTCGATCCGCGGCAAGCGCAAGGGCGACAAGCCCGAAGACTACGCCGCCGACGTCAAGTGGATGATGGAGCAGCCGCAGGGCTTCTTCATGGTGAAGCAGGGCATCAGCTTCCACTCCAACATGAAGGACTCGATCGACGACTTCCACTATGGCCCGCGCCAGACCAAGGCCGGCTATCACGGCGCCATGGACCAGGGCCAGATCAGCGAGCACGGCTTCAACCACATGCTCGATTGCGTCATCGCGATGAAGGAAGTGCTGGGCGACAAGGTCAGCCTGGCGCTCGATTGCGGCCCGGGCTGGTTCCTCAACGACGCCATCAAGTTCGCCCGGGCGGTCGAGAAGTACAACCTGATGTGGCTCGAGGACATGCTCACCGGCGACTACGTGCCGTGGGTCAACCCCCAAGCCTACCGCGAGCTCACCACCTCGACCTCGACGCCGATCCACACCGGCGAGCAGATCTACCTGCGCCACAACTTCAAGGAGCTGATCGAGGCCCAGGCGGTTCGTGTCGTCGGTCCCGATCCGGCGGATATCGGCGGTATTGCCGAGCTGAAGTGGGTGGCCGAGCACGCCTACATGCATTCGATCATGATGGCGCCACACGGCACCGCCAACGGCCTGCTCGGTCTCGGCGCGCTGATCAACGTCTGCGCCACGCTGCCGGCCAACTATATCGCCTTCGAGTATCCCTCCGCCTCCGACGATTTCTGGAACGACATCGTCACCGGCCTGCCGTCCGGCCCGCTGGTCAAGGACTCGATGATGAACCTGCTGCCGGGCCCCGGCCTCGGCCTCGACATCGATGCCAAGGCCGCCAAGCGCTACCTCAAGGAAGAAGACGCCGGCTTCTTCGATTGATCGGATGTCGCGATGGGGGTCGACTGAGACAGGCGGCCCCCTCCCATCCTCCCCCACAAGGGGGGAGGTGCCGCATCGAGTATCAGGCAATGATCGAGCCACGAGCTCGACTCTTCACCTCCCCCTTCATGGGGGAGGCCGGGAGGGGGCCGTCTCTATCAGTTAAACCCGCATCTTCGCCCGCAGATAAGCGTTCGGCACATCGTCCATCACTGTCCGCCCGCCATATTCCGGCGCCCGCCGCCGCTCCTCCGCGATGAACTCGTGGAAGCTCGGCCCCGTCCCCGCTTCCAGCTGCCGCGATTGCCGGTCGAGCCGCTTGATCGCGTCGAGCTCTTCGTCGCGCCCCAGCTTCGCCTTGCCGACCGCCGATTTCAGCACCCGGATGGTCTCGTCATAGACTTTTAGCGGCACCGGGAACGGGTGGCCGTCCTTGCCGCCATGCGCCATGGCGAAGCGAGCCGGATCGGCGAAGCGGTGCGGCGCGCCATGCACCACTTCGGCCACCTGCGCCAGCGCCCGCACCGTCCGTGCCCCGACCCCCGGCACCAGCAGCAGCTCGGTGAAATCCGTCGGTGCCCGGTCGGCGGCGGCGGCGAGGCTGCCGTGCAGCCGGCGCAGCATCACGTCCTTGGGGCGGATGTCGTGGTGCTCCGGCATCACCAGATGCGGCAGCATCAGCTGGTCGTCCACCACCGGGGCCGCCTCGACGATCCCCTCGATCCGCCCGACCTCGCGCACAATGGCATCCGGCCCCATGCCGCCCAGGATATCCACCTGCGCCCCACGCGAGCGCGCCGCCCGCGCGTCGGTCAAATTGACGATCGTCCCCTGCGCCGCCCCCTCGATCGCCGCATGCGGCTGCTCGACGAAACTGCGCAAACCCTCGGAGCGCCAGTGATAGCGCCGGGCGGTCTTGCTCTCGCCCTTCATCCCCTGCTGTACCACCACCCAGTGGCCGTCATCGGCAACGATGAAGCCGTGGAGGTAAAGCTCGAACCCATCCTGCACCGCCGCGCTGTCGACCTTGGCGACCAGCCGGCTCGCCCGAGCCAAAGCCGCGCCATCGAACCCGACGCGATTGCCGATCGCCACCAGTTCATCCGGCGTCTTCCGCGAATGTTTTCCGCGCCCGCCGCACACATGCAGACCCAGTTCGCGCTCCAGCGGCCGGAGCCCGCCCTTCAGCGCGCCGATGACGCTGGTGGTAATGCCCGAGGAATGCCAGTCCATCCCCATGACGGCGCCGAACGACTGGAACCAGAACGGATGCGCCAGCCGGCTCAGCAGCTCGTCGCGGCCATACTCCATGACGATCGCCTGGCAGATCACCGCCCCGAGCCGCGCCATGCGCTCGCTCAGCCACTTCGGCACCCG
>JBKJMF010000341.1:0-5030 GCA_046596525.1 Devosia sp.
CGAAGGCGCCACCGCGGCGATCGCCGGTGCCATCCAGCGGACGCTCGTCGCCGCAGGTGTGCCCGGCAGCCGGATCGACACGCTGATCCTCACCGGCGGTTCGACCCGGGTGCCGGCCGTGGGCAACATGCTGCGGGCGCTGTTCCCGGAGTCCAAGGCGGTCGAGACCGATGCTTTCGGCAGCGTCGGGCTCGGCCTCGCACTCGATGCAGCGCGGCGGTTCATCTAGCCTTCAGCTTCGGCTCGCTACCCCTTTGCAACGTGCCGAGGCACCAAGGGGGATTTTCGATGATGCTGCCGATCCGTTCGCTGCTGTCGGGGCTCTTCGCCCTGATGCTGCTTGCCGCACCCGCCCTCGCTGCCGGCAAGGCGATCATCATCCTCGATGGTTCCGGCTCGATGTGGGCGCAGATCGACGCCAAGGCGCGCATCGAGATCGCCCGCGAGACCCTGAACAAGGTGCTGGAGGGCGTCCCCGACGATCTCGAACTCGGCTTCATGAGCTATGGCCATCGCGAGAAGGGTTCGTGCGACGATATCGAGTTGCTTGTGCCACCTGCCGCCGGATCGGATGAGGCGATCAGCGAGGCGGCCGCCGACATCACCCCCCAAGGGCAAGACGCCGATTTCCGCAGCAGTGAAACTCGCCGCCGAGGACCTGAAGTACACCGAGGAAAAGGCGACGGTGATCCTGATCACCGATGGGCTCGAGACCTGCGAGGCCGACCCCTGTGCGCTGGCCAGCGCGCTCGAAAGCCAGGGTGTCGATTTCACCACCCACGTGGTCGGCTTCGGGCTGACCGACGAGGAGGGCAAGCAGGTTGCCTGCCTCGCCGAGAATACCGGCGGAAAATACATCGCGGCCGGTGATGAAGAGACGCTGACTGAGGCGCTGAAGAGCACGGTGGCGCAGGTTGCCGCACCGGCGGAGCCGGAGCCGGTGGCGGAGCCCGAGCCGGCAGCTCCCGAGTTCAACCTCGACCCTGATGCGATGCTGGCCGAAGGCGGCGAGTCGCTGGACGAGGACGCGGGCGTCGTGTGGGAGATCTACAAGGCCAATGCCGATGGCAGCACCGGCGAGTATGTCACTACCGACTACGGTATCAACTGGAAGGGTACGCTCGAGCCAGGCAGCTACATCGTCAAGGCGAAGCTCGACTACGCCGCGATCGAGCAGCCGGTCAGCATTGAGGCGGGCAAGGTGGCCGAGCCGCTGTTCGTGCTCGACGCCGGCCGGCTGATCATCCGGCCGCTGCCGACCGCAGGTGCCGAGCCCGACTCGAACGCCACCGTGTTCACCGAATTCCCGGGCGGCGAGAGCACCACCAACTACGGCGAGACCAAGCTCTATGTGCCGGCCGGCGACACCAGGGTCGAAGTGAGCATCGGCACCGGCAAGGTTGCCGAGATCGTCTCGGTGCAGGCCGATACGGTGGTGACCAGGGACATCGTCGTCGGTGTGGGCGTCGCGGCGGTCAACGCCTTCTATGTCGAGGGCATGAAGGTCGAGGACAGCAACCTGTTCGAGGAGATCTTCGAGGCCAACAAGGACCTCGAGGGCAACCGCAAGCCGCTCGCCTACAATTACGGCCCGGACCACAATTTCGAACTGCCGCCGGGCGACTACGTGCTGGTCTCGACGGTGGGTGGAGCGACGCTGGAGACGCCGTTCACCGTCGCCGCCGGCGAGCGCACCGAGGTCAGCGCCATGCTGGGCGCCGGGGTGGTGGCGATCACCGCGCCGGGGACCGACAAGGTCGAGGTGTTCGGCGCCAAGAAGGACATCCAGGGCAACCGCAAGGCCTTCACCTACGGCTTCGGCGGGGCGCTTGAGACGACGCTGACCGCCGGTGACTACGTGATCGTCGCGTCGCCGGCCGAGGGTGCACCGAAGGAAAGCAACGTCACAGTGGTGGCCGGCGAGCGGCTGGAGGTCACGGTAGAATAGGACCGGGTCAGGCGGCGCGGGAGACCCGGGCCGCCTCGGCATTGGCGTAGACATCAACCAGGGCGCGAGCGCGTACGATCGCCACATCGCGCCCCTCGCGGAACAGCGCCGTTGATTTGGTCGGCATCACGTGGCCGGTTGCGGCTTCGATCAAAACCGCATCCCAGCGGGTGCCGCGGGTGATGCGGATCGTGTAGCCCCGATAGCTATCGTCCAATAAGTATTCCCCCGCGGAATCGCACAGCGTGGAAATGCGACGCTGCGCTCGGGGTTCCACTCGCTCAACCGCGGGGCGATCACAACTGCCGGGGCATGTGAATAGCGGGGAGAACAGGAATCGTGATCGGCGCCGTCACGATTCAGAGGAAATCGTCGCGTCGCGGGTTTCGGTTGGCCCAGCGGCACAGCGTGATGACTGCACGGTTCATCGCGGCTTCAGCGGCGCCAGTCCAGTCTCCCCTCACCACGGAAGGAGATACTCCAATGTTCAAGTCACTCATGCTCGGCGCCGCGCTCGCGGCCGGATTGGCGATGCCTGCGGCCGCCGCAGAGGTCGAGCTGGAGGCCAATGAAAGCGGGCAGATCGAGTTCGTCATGCCTTCCGGCAATATCGGCTGCATAGTCACCCCGGAAGGGGGCACCGAGGTCTATCAGCCGGAAGGTGGCGGTCCCGAGATCATGTGCGACCGGGTCGAGCCGGATTACGTCCGTGTCGTGCTTGCCGCCGATACCGCCGAAGAGCTCGACGAGGTTGCCGACCCCAGCTGCTGCGGGGCGGAGCAGGTGCTGCAGTACGGCGAGTGGGCGTCGATCGAAGGCTTCGTCTGCTATTCCGAGACGGCCGGCCTCACCTGCAATACCGAGGACGAAGCTCATGGCTTCAAGATGGCGCGCGCCGGCATCGAGACCAGGTGACGGGACCGCAAGGCCTCAGAGGAAATCGTCGCGCCGCGGCGTGAAGCTGTCGACCAGCTTGCCAGCCTCCAGCGCCTTCACCCCATGCACTAAACCCGATGGCACGATATAGGCGCCACCCTTGCCGATGGTCTGGGTGACCCCGTCGATGGTCACCTCGAACACCCCCTCGGCGACGTAGCTGGTCTGCAGATGCGGGTGTGAATGCAGCGCGCCGATGCCGCCCTCCTCGAAGGTGAACTCCACCAGCATCAGCTCGGGAAGGTCGAGGATGACGCGGCGAGACGAGCCATCCAGCTGCGTCTGCTTGCCGTCGCCGGGTTGCGCGAAGAGAGGGGACATTCTGTCACTCACAGTTTGTAGGCCTTCTTGACTAGGTTGTAGGCGAGGTCTTTGGCGACTTCGTGGGCCTCGTCCTCGTCAAGCCGGTGTTCGGCAACGAGGCGGGCGAGGAACGCGCAATCGACGCGGCGGGCGACATCGTGGCGGGCCGGTATCGAGGGGAAGGCGCGGGTGTCGTCGTTGAACCCGACGGTGTTGTAGAAGCCCGCCGTCTCGGTCGCCATCTCGCGGAAACGACGCATGCCCTCCGGGCTGTCGTGGAACCACCAGGGCGGCCCAAGCTTCAGCGACGGATAAACCCCGGCCAGTGGCGCCAGTTCCCGCGCATAGACGCTTTCGTCCAGCGTGAAGAGGATGATCGACAGCCTCGGGTCGGTTCCCACCGCATCGAGCAGCGGCTTCAGTGCGCCGACATAGTCGGTGCGCGAGGGGATATCGAAACCCTTGTCGCGGCCGAACTTCTGGAGCATCGAGGGCGAATGGTTGCGCCAGGCGCCGGGGTGGATCTGCAGCACCAGCCCATCGTCGATCGACATACGAGCCATCTCTGTGAGCATCTGGGCCCGGAACAGCGCCCGCTCGCGGGGGTCGGCCTTGCCGGTGCGCACCTTGTCGAACAGTTGACCGGCTTCCTTGGGCAGCAGGTTCGCCGTCTCCGCCGTCGGGTGGCCGTGATCCGAGGACGTGGCGCCGAACTCCTTGAAATAGGCGCGGCGCTTGCGATGCGCCTCGAGATAACCGGTCCAGTGGCCGGTGTCCTCGCCGCTGATCTGGCCCAGCTTGTCGAGATTCTCCGCAAAGCCGCCAAAGTCCGGGTCAACCACCGAGTCGGGGCGATAGGCCGGGACCACCCGGCCCTTCCAGCCGCTGTCGCGGATCATCCGATGCCACTTGAGGTCGTCGAGCGCCGCGTCGGTGGTGGAGATCACCTCGAGGTTGAAGCGCTCGAACAGGGCGCGCGGGCGGAACTCGTCTCGCCCGAGCAGTTCGGCGATCTGGTCGTAGATCGCATCGGCATTGGCCTCGCTCAGCCGCTCGGTGACCCCGAACAGGGTGGCGAGGGTGTCGTCGAACCACAGGCGGGTCGGGGTGCCCCGGAACAGGTAGTAGTGCTTCGCAAACAGCCGCCAGATCTTCCGGCCATCGGTCTCGACCGCCGAGCCGTCAGTGGTCGGCACGCCCAGGTCCTCGAGGCGGATGCCCTGCGAAAACAGCATGCGGAAGACGTAGTGATCGGGGACGATCAGCAGGCGCGCCGGATCGGGGAATTTCTCGTTCTCGGCATACCAGCGCGGCTCGGTGTGGCCGTGCGGCGACACCAGCGGCAAGTCCTTGATGCCGGCATAGAGCGCCTGCGCGATGCCGCGGGCCCTCGGTTCGGCGTCAAACAGCCGGTTGTCGTCGAGCAAAGTCATGGTCTCACAGTCCTCCCGAACCACTTGGTTACTTAGCGCTGGCACGGATGTCAAAGCCGCTCGGCCAACAAGGGCTTGAACCTCGCCCGCCAGCCTGCGATGGGTCGAAAAGGAGGACGAGCATGACTGGAATCATCGAACGGATCGAGCGCGAAAGCGGTATCGCAGGGCTGACGGAGATTCTCGCCGACAAGCTCAACCCGTCCGACCTGCAATCGCTGCTGATCGAGGTCGCGCGCCGTCGCGCCGAAAAACGCAATCCGGCCGAACTGCTGAAGGACTTCGCCACCAGCCGCTTCTTCGGGGTTGCCCGTCCCGACCGGGCAGCGCTCCTGGCATGGGAGCAGCTGACGCTGGCGCTCTGCGACAACCGCTTCGAAATGCTCGACCTGTCGCCCGTAGCCCCGCTC